>JAUTXJ010000395.1 GCA_030838075.1 Acidobacteriaceae bacterium | reverse complement strand
TATGGCAGTGCTGTACAGCAACCTGGCGTATGCCTATTTTGGGGACAAGAAATATGAGCAATCGCTGGTGGCCTTTCACCAGGCGCTGACCATTGATCCGAAATTCTTTGAGCATAATGGCTCGAGAAATGGTTCAGTGTTGCAGGATCGCTCGGTGACCGATCGCGGGCGGTTTTATTACATGCTGGCGAAGTCGTTCGCACAAGCCGGGAATAGTGAGCGGTGCATCGTTTATTTGCGCAAGGCGAAGGACGAGGGTTTCAAGGAGTTGAACAGCGCCAAAACCGATCCGGACTTTGCAAGCATGCTGAAGAATCCTGAGATTCAGGAAATTCTTACGCCCAAGCCTGTGGAAAGCGCGCAACGCTAAGCGCGTTCATCGAAAATTATTCAGCCAGGCGTTCGAGTGGCGGGTGTTCGTGTAAAGAACATCGCGAGCAATTAGGTTGTTTCCCTCTGCTACAATGTTTGAACATGGTGCCGCGCAGTTACATTCATGAATTTCTAATTGTTTTTGTTGCCAGCTTGTTGTTTCCCACCTGGAATTTTTGTTCGCCGCAAGGTACGCAAGCTTCCCCTGGCGGTGCTTCTTCGCGGAGCACGACGGGCGCCGCATCATCTGGAACTTCATCAGGTAGTTCATCGGGCAGCGCGACCATCAAAGGTGGGTCGTTGCACGGTATTTATCTGGTTTTTCCATTTCAGAACTCTGGGCCTGCGTCACGTCTGGACTGGCTTTCCGAGGGACTGGAAGAACTGACTATTCAGGGGCTGTCGTCCGCGGGCGAGCAAGTCTATTCACATTCATGGCGCTTAGGCGAGTTGGAGCGCTACGGCATTCCTACTACCGCGAAACTGAGCCGCGCGACGATGTTGCATGTGGCAGAGGATCTGGATGCGGACTTCGTGGTGTTTGGAAGCTTTAATTATGACGGAAAAAATTTAACGATCGACAGCCGATTGCTGCGGGTGAATCCCGCGGCGCTATTACCGCCGGTGCACGAAAGCGGCCCGCTGGAAACAGTGATGGACCTGCACACGCGGTTGATGTGGCGGATGCTGTCGGCGAACGATCACTCGTACCCCTTGAGCCTGACGGAATTCAGCCAGTTGCATAAGGCCGTGCGCCTGGATGCGTTTGAACATTACATTCGTGGATTAATCTCCAACGATGATGAAACGCGTGTGCGTGAGTTGCGAGAAGCGGTGCGGCTGGAGCCGGAATGGGTGGAACCGAATTACGCTCTCGGAGAAGCTTATCTTACGAAACGAGATTGCGTGTCGGCGTTGCCGTGCTATGGCAAAGTGCCGAAGACGCACGACCGTTATTTAGAGGCGCTATTTTCCATCGGTGTGTGCAGGTTGTCGATGAATCAACCGGACCAGGCGGAAGAAGCGTTTACGGCTTTGCAGACTTTACTGCGGAGCAGCAGCACTCCCGGCGTGGATTTCCCGGAAGTGTTGAATAATTTGGCGATCGCTAAGGCGCGGCAAAATAAATTTCCGGCGGCGCAAGAGGATTTAAAACGCGCGTGTGCACTGGACCCGGATGAAGACGACTATCCGTTTAACCTCGGATTAATCGCTTTACGGCAGGGAGATTTTAACGGCGCCGCTGCGCAATTTCGCGAAGCATCGCATCGCGAGCCGGATATTCCGGAAGACCGCGCCTTGCTAATCGCGGCGCTGGAAAAAGCCGGCAAGCAAGAAGAGGCTGACCAGGAGCGAAATGCAGCGCTGGAGACTTTCGGTCCCAATGGCGTGACGAGCACACATCTGGACGCAAAGAACGAATCGTTGACGCGGATCGAACGGGTCACGACGGAGATTGATCCAGAGACACTACGGTTTGAGATGGAGTCAGCGGAAGCGCGCGCGGCAACAAGTGAGCCTCAAGACGGGCGCGATACGCCCGCTACGCATTTGCGTCGCGCGAGGCAGCAACTTTCCGGCGGGCAACTGGATGCCGCGGAGCACGAGTATCACGTGACGTTGGCTACCGATAAAGGGAATGCCTCTGCCCATCTGGGGCTGGCTGAAATTGCGAGACGCAAGGGCAGGTTGGACGATGCGGTTAAGGAGTTGTTGTTGTCGCTGGAGGCGCGGGATTCGGCGGTGGTGCGAACGACACTGGCGCGCGTTTACCTGGAGCAGAAAAAGCCTGCGATGGCGCGTACGGAAGTGGAGCGCGCGCTGAAGCTCGCGCCCAACTATACGGAAGCTAAACAGCTGCTTGAACATTTGCAAAACGGAAGGCCGACAGATGTTTCTCCGAAAGGGGGCCCGCAATGAAGCGCACGACTGGATTTTTTATGCGGAGGCCTGAAGGATTCGGACGGTTCGGGATCTTCGCGACTGTTTTGGGCGTGGCGTGTTTGGCATTGATGTTTGGCATTTGTTCGCAGGCGGCTGCGGAAGAGCATTCGCCGCCACAAACGGCGGACGTGGTGGAGTTGAAGCTCAAAGGGGAAGTGGAACCGATTTTGGCGACGTACATGGAAGAGGGACTGGCGAGTGCCTCGCAACGGCATGCTGCGCTGGTGCTGATTACTATGGATACGCCTGGCGGGCTCAGCGATTCGATGAAAGATATTATTCAGCACATTCTGGCGTCGCCGGTGCCGGTGGCGGTGTATGTCGCGCCGACGAGCGCGCGCGGAGCTTCAGCGGGATTTTATATTTTGCTTTCGGCGGATATTGCGGCTATGGCGCCGGGCACGCACGCGGGCGCGGCATCGCCGGTGATTATGATTGGCGGATTCGCGCAGCAGATCGACGAAACATTTCGCAAGAAAATAAATAATGATGCGATGGCGTTTTTGCGCAGCTTCACGGAGCGGCGCGGGCGAAACCCTGCGCTGGCGGAAACGGCCATCACGGAAGCCAAGGCCTTCACGGAAAAAGAGGCGCTGGACAACAAGATGATCGATTTGATCGCCAGCTCGCGCGAAGATTTGCTGCGGCAGCTGAACGGGCGGACGATCTCGCGCTTCGATGGAAGTAAAGTTACGCTGGCGCTCCCGCATCCGACGTTTGTGCCATTCGAATTGTCGGCGCGTCAGAGATTTTTGGCGCGTATCGTGCAGCCGGATGCGTTTTTTATTTTGCTGCTTATCGGTGTCTTGGGCCTTTATACGGAATTTACGCATCCAGGCGTGGTGGCGCCGGGTGTTTTTGGCGGGATTTGCGCGGTGTTGGCGCTCTATGCGATGCACTTGCTGCCGGTAAATTATGCCGGGCTATTTTTGATTTTGCTGGCGCTGGGATTTTTTATTTTGGAAGCCAAATTCACGAGTCACGGAGTGCTGGCGCTGGGCGGAATTCTGTCGATGCTACTGGGCGCGATGTTTCTGGTGCGTTCGCCATTGACGAATGGCGGAGTGAGTTTGGAAATTGCGTTGGCGGCGACGCTGCCATTTGCTGCGCTAACAGTGTTTTTGATGCGGCTGGTGTTGCGCTCTCGAAAATGGAAAGCAGCAACGGGAATGGAAGAATTGATTGGCGAGCAGGGAATTGCGGTGTCGTCATTGCGCGCGGGCGTGGAAGGCATGATTCGAATTCATGGGGAATTGTGGGGCGCGGTGTCTTCTCAGGAAGCGCCGGAAGGGGCGCCAGTGCGCGTGATGCGAATTGAGGGATTGAAACTTTACGTCGAACCGGCGCAGTCGCCGGCGGTGAGCCACAGTTAAGCGGTTGTCCGGCTTGGGGAGGACAGCATGGAAATAGGTTTCCTGGGAATCGTGGTGATTATCGGCATCGGGCTGATCTGGTTCTGGAATTCTTTGTACATCATCAAGGAGTGGGAGCGGGGAGTGGTGTTGCGGTTGGGACGCTTGCTGCCGTCGGCAAAAACGGCGGGAATCAATCTAGTTTTCTGGCCGATAGAAACTCTGTACCGCATCAATATGCGGCTCGAGACTTTGGACGTGCCGCCGCAGGACATCATCACGCGCGATAACGTATCGGTGAAGGTGAACGCGGTTTGTTATTTCCGGGTAGTGGATGCGAACCTGGCGATGTCGCAGGTGCAGAATTATCAGTACGCGACTTCGCAACTGGCGCAGACCACGCTGCGAAGTATCGTGGGCCAATTCGAATTGGACGAAATTTTATCGCAGCGCGACAAAGTCAATGCCAAGTTGCAGATTATTCTGGACACGGACACGGAGCCGTGGGGCATTAAGGTTTCCAAGGTGGAAGTGAAGCAGGTGGATATTCCGGAGCAGATGCAGCGGGCCATTGCGCGGCAAGCGGAAGCGGAACGCGAGCGACGCGCAAAAATTATTCATGCCGAAGGCGAGTACGAGGCGTCACAAAAATTGGCCGACGCGGCAAAAGTTCTGGAGACGCAACCCACCGCAATTCAGCTGCGGTATCTGCAAACTTTAACGGAAATAGGTACTGAGAAGAACACCACGATTGTGTTTCCCTTGCCTATCGATATTATTAACCAGTGGACGCGGGCGTTGGGCAATGGGCCGGCAAGCGCGAAATAGGTGGAGAGAAAGTAATCGATGGCGGCGGGAAAAAGACGAGGCGCGGGGGAAAAGGTGCTGGAGAGCCGGCACGTCATTGGCTTGTTCCTCTTGATGCTGGTTTTCTCCGCGATATTTTTCACGCTGGGCTATGTGATGGGCCGCAGTCAGTACGATGGGCAAGTGCGCGCGGCTAGCACGCAGCATGATGTCTCGGACGCGGTGGTTAAGAAATCCGATTCCGGCTTGAAGCGTTCAGCCGCCGCTCCGGCGACCGCTGCGCCGGCGCCTGAAAAATCGAATCCTAATTCCGACTGGGAATTTTACAGCTCGGACAAACAGAAGGAATCGGGCGATCATCTTAAGCCGGTGTCGCCCGCGACTGTTTCTTCTTCAGCAAAGACTGCACCCCAAAATAACGGAGACCCCAAGCCAACTGCCGCGGTTTTTGAGGCTCCGAAACCGCCGCAGTCTGGTGGCTACACATTGCAGGTTATGGCGGTGCGACGCGAATCGGATGCGCTGGACCTCGCCAAGCGTTTGCAAAAAAATAAATTTCCCGCGTTCGTTTTGACCCCGCAAGGGAACAAATATTATCGCGTGCAGGTGGGACCTTACTCGGATAAGAAATCCGCGGAAGCCGCCAAGAAGGGTTTGGAGGGCGCGGGCTTCCGGGCTATCGTGAAGCGCGGATGACGCGACGAAATTGGTTAATGCATCTGCGACCGCGCCCCGGCGAGCGGATGCCGACGGGTTTGCGGTTGGTGATCGCGGCGGTTTCCGGCGCAGCGCTTTCTTTCTCCTACACCGGTTTTTACCTTAGTATTTATTCCTGGATCTGCATTGGAATCCTGCTGGTTTCGCTTTTTGCAGCGCGTCCGCTGTTGGCGTTTGGCTGCGGATTTCTTCACGGGCTGGTGTTTTGCCTGACGTCCGTGCCGTGGATTGCTACCGTGCTGGTGGTGCACGGCGGCGTCTCTGGCCTCGGCGGGTGGGGCGTACTGCTGCTGATTGCTTC
>JAUTXJ010000330.1 GCA_030838075.1 Acidobacteriaceae bacterium | reverse complement strand
AGCGTGTCATCGCAGCTAGCTTCGACGGGACTGGCTACGGTGATGACCACAGCATCTGGGGCGGGGAGATTTTTGCCGGCAGCGTACGTTCCGGATTCGAACGTGTCGCGCATTTGCGGAGCGCAGTGTTGCCCGGTGGAGACGCGGCCTCGTCTTATCCAGTTCAAGCGGCAGCAGGTTTCCTCGAACAATTGCATGACCTTCCGGATGTCACGGTTAAAACCTTTTCGTTTGGAATCAGTTATCACGACGCTCAGCGCCTGGTGCGCAAAAATATGCGCACCTTCCCCACAACTTCGATGGGACGGCTTTTTGATACCGCCGCTGCCTTGGCCGGCTTTACGCGCGAGACAACGTTTGAAGGGCAAGCCGCCATGTGGCTCGAACAGCTTGCGCGAAAATCAGCCGAGACCGAGGGTTATCCATTTCCGTACTCGGGTGGCGAATTGGACTTTCGTCCGTTGTTGCGAGGAGTTGTTGAAGATCGCGTTCGCGAGCGAGACCTGCATGAGATTGCGCGTGCCTTTCATCGCGGAATTGCTTTAGGAGTTTGCGGCGCGGCGAAGCAATTGTGTTCAACGTACGATACGGACACGATCGTCTTGTCAGGAGGCGTGTTCCAAAATGAGATGCTGCTGAGCGATTTGAAAAATTTGTTGGAGCGCGACTCTTTGGTGATATGGACGAATCATTCGGTGCCTGCGAATGATGGAGGCATCAGTTTGGGGCAAGCTACTCTCGCTGCGTTTGACACTCCGGAAGTATTCGGCTTTTTAGGAGAAGAGGATGCGAAGTGTGCGGAGCGTGCAGCGTGACAAGCGATTTTACCTCTATGTAGGCGGGCTTTAAAGAAATGCATGAACTGTCGATAGCCATGAGCATCGTGGAAATGGCGCAGGAAGAAGCGGGGTTGCGCGGCAACGTACAAATCCAAGCTGTACATTTGCGGCTGGGACTTTTGGCAGGCGTAGTGAAGGATGCGCTGCTCTCTTCGTATGAAATGGCCTGCGAAACTACGCCGCTGGAAGGGTCGCGATTGATCATCGAGGAAATTCCGGTGGAGATTTATTGCTCCAATTGCAAAGCGCAACGCCCGGTTCACTCCATTCAGTATTTTTGTTGCGCCGAATGCGGCACGCCGAGCGCTGAGGTAACGCGCGGAAAAGAGCTGGAAGTGTTTGCGCTGGAGATCAGAGAATGAGCCCTGAACCTCGGATGGTGGAAGTCAGGAAAAATGTTTTAAAGCAAAACGATGTGATCGCCCGTGCGCTGCGCGAACGTTTCCGTGAAGAAGGAATACTGGCGGTGAGTCTGGTTTCCAGCCCTGGCTCAGGCAAGACTACGTTCCTCGAAAGAACATTGACGCTGCTTCGACCAAATCATCGTGTCGCGGCGCTGGTCGGGGACTTGGCTACGGAAAACGACGCTCAGAGGCTCGCGCGCAGCGGCGCTCCTGTCAAACAGATAACTACTGGCACGCTCTGCCATCTGGAAGCGAGCATGATTCAGAAAGCGTTGGACGGATGGGATACCGGCAAGCTCGATTTTCTGTTTGTCGAAAATGTAGGAAATCTCGTTTGTCCCTCTTCTTACGATTTGGGCGAAGATTTGCGGCTGGTGCTTCTATCGGTTACAGAGGGAGAAGACAAACCCTTAAAATATCCAACGATTTTCAATAGTGCGGACGTCGCCGTGATCACCAAGATGGATCTCACCGCAGCCGTGGATTTTAACGAACAAGCGCTTGATAGAAACATTCAGGCGGTACGCCCAGGCATGCAGATCCTGAAACTTTCCGCGAAAACCGGTGAAGGAATGCAGGAGTTTTTGGATTACTTGCACAAATCGCAGCGCCTTCGTCCTCAAGCCGCTTCGGCGGCCACCTCACGTAATTAAGTCGATTGACTACTTGAAATAAAAATCTCCGCGGGGATTAGATCCGCGACGATCTGAAGGCCCGCTGTTATGTGTGAAGTTATTCTCGATTGTCCGCCGCGCCGTGATCTTTCGGCGCGAATGCCACGCCACGGAATACCTTACACGCCTTGGCCGACCGAAGGGTCACGAAGCGTCCTAGTTGGTCGCTCTTGTCTCGATCTCCATCAGTCGCTGGTAGCGTGTTGGCAGAGACGACGTCGGTGACTTTCACCAGCTTGCTGGGATCGGCCCCGCGACACACTGGATAAGGAAGAAAGACGATTAATCTACGCGAAAGTTCCTCGCGAGCCATCATGCTGAGCGCCGAGGAATTCCAAAATTTCCTGGTGGGCTGCGGCAGGCTGGTCAGTCTCGAAGATGTGGCTGGCATGGGGAATCAGCGCCAACCTAGCTCCCGGAATTCGCTCAGCGATTAATTTGGCGTTGGCCGCTGGAATTAGTCTGTCGGTTTCGCCGTGAATAACGAGCGTTGGGACGGTGATCTGCGCGATGCGACTATAAGCTTCCCATCCGAAAATGCCCTGCAACTGGCCTGCATAACCCTGTGGGGTGGGGTACCACTTCATGCGGATAGCCATATCTTCGTCGATGCGCCCGCGCGGCGTGCCAGAGTCATAAATGAATGGCGTGATAGCCTCCCGGGATTCTTCGGGTGTCATCCCCTGACGCACCAAGATCTCTAGTACTGCGGCTTCGGCTCGCACGGCATGGGGCCCGCCCGCACCGGTGCAACCCAGAATCAACGAGCGCACCCGCTTCGGATATTGAAGCGCAAATTCCTGCGCTATCATGCCCCCCATGGACAAACCAAATACATGTGCGGCCTCCACGCCCGCAGCATCCAGCACTGCGGCTCCGTCGGAGGCCATCGAGGACATGGAATAAACGCCCGAAGGCACATCGCTTTGTCCGATGCCGCGATTGTCGAAAGCAATGGTGCGGTAGCCTTGGGCAAGAACAGGCCGGGTGCGATGCCACATGTAGGAGGGATAGCTGAGGCCCATGATAAGCAGCAGAGGTTCGCCGGAGCCGCATTCATCCCAAGATATTTTGACGCCTTCGTTCATAACGAATGGCATGGAAGTCTCCGGTTACGTGCCGCGTATATGAAAATATGATGGTTTAACACAGATGAATGTGACTAACGCGATTGCATTGTATATAATTCGCCTCGCTATGCCAAATCAAGAAACGCTGTACCACGTGGCCGACCGCATCGCCACGATTACGCTCAACCCTCCCGACAAACTCAACGCCTGGACTGCCATCATGGAACGCGAAGTGCGCTCCGCGGTGGAAGAGGCGGAGCGCGATGAATGAAGAACCCTCTATGAATTTCGAGGTCAGTGAAAAGACCAGGGAACTACAGAAGCGCTTACAAGCTTTCATGGATTCCCATGTCTATCCGAACGAGGAGGAATTCCAAGCGGAAATCAACAAGGCGCGATGGAAACCCACCCGAATTGTCGAAGAACTAAAGGCGAAGGCGCGGCACGAAGGATTGTGGAATTTATTTTTGCCGCATGACGAAAATGGCGCGGGCCTCACCAACCTGGAGTATGCGCCGCTATGTGAAATCATGGGCCGCAGTCACATCGCGCCCGAGATCTT
>JAUTXJ010000282.1 GCA_030838075.1 Acidobacteriaceae bacterium | reverse complement strand
AAGAGGGCTTCGCAGTCGAACGGTTCAAGCAGATCGACTTCGTCCCGGAAATGCGGACTCGTGTCTTCGAGCCACAGGTGTTAGAACGCATCGAATATGAAGAAGTCTGGATGATGCGCCTCTCCCCAGGGTAGCGGGCAAGCTGTAAGTTAATGTTAACTGTTGTTAACAGGCGATTACGCTCACGACCGAAATTGGCCAGCGAGAATTTTGTTGACGGCGCATCCGAAAGTTGAGACCGGTGGACGTGGCGGAGCTACAATGATCTTGCCAGGCGAAACGGACGCGGGCTCTGCGGGGACGCAACCATGCCCAGGGATGGCTTGGTGGTCTTATCGATGCCTTGAAAATCCCCGCCCGAGGGGCGGAATACTCACTAACGGAGAGCACCCTCTCTCCATTTCAGGCTGAACCAACACATCTTCACTTTCAACCCAGCCAGATGAGCGCGCAATTCTCCAAAGCTTTTGTGGGAATTTCTACGTCGGGAAACCAGTTCGCAATGACCGTCGGAGACGTACGCCAGGGCCCGGGAGCCGTCGTGTTTAGCTCGAATAGGAAGTCCGGATGGTCGAACGGCTGCCGCACTAAAGTTAATTTGGCCGGGTCCATCTGAGGCAGGGCATATATATAGGATGCACTCGGAACGGCACGGGGATAAACGAAGAAATGGCGAACTCCCGCCTCCCCTCCACGTGTTCTAGGTTCTCATACAGATTTGTGGGTATGTGATTAGGTCTACGATGACAATAAATTCATCTCCACAAAATGCTCCCCAGGCCACGGGAAACCGCACCAATGGCTCAGTGGGTCCTTGATTGTCCGCACTGTCACAAAATCTTCAGTCACAGCCAAATAAATCCGAGGCCCGCGACGCTTCCGTACGATCCGTTGTGGCCGGCCAAGCCCGACTTTCCAAATGGCGGCTTGAATCTAGCTTGTCCAAACTGTCAAACGCCTGCCGTCTATCAGCGATTTGAACTGATGTATCGTCCTGATTGATACAACCGATTTTACCTAGACATTGGTATATGAAGTGGGCGTCAGTCGGACGTAGTTTCGGCTGATGCGCTCCAAATCGGTGCCAGCCCGAGCAGATGGGAGCGTTACCAAGCGCATCCTGATCGTTGACGATCTTCTGCAAATGCGTAAATTAATTCGCGACTATCTTGAAGAGGAGAAGGAGTTCCGTGTTTGCGGCGAAGCCATCGATGGTTTTGACGCCATAGTTAAAGCGCAAAATTTAAAGCCAGACCTGATCATTCTTGACGCGTCGATGCCCCGTATGACTGGAATTGAAGCTGCTCCAAAGCTGAAGAAACTACTTCCTGAGACGCCAATAATTTTGTTCACTTTTCATGAAAGCATGATGCAAGGTTTTGCTTCGGGTGAAGTTGGCGTCGACGCGGTAGTGACGAAAGATCGCGGCATGTTCCCGTTAAAAGAAAGTGTTAAGGCTCTGCTACAACGTCGTCATCTATCAGTTCGCCAGAACGAGGACGGTCAGAACGCAAAGCGTTAAGGGGCACCGCGCAGATCGTCCAATATTGCTCGTTCCCTGCAAGGGTCATTTTTGATGCGTTTGGAATGCCTTGGATAATAATCGAAATCAGATTCCGCTTACTGCGCCGGGCGGACAATTGCGTTTTATCGCGGGAATCAGTTCCGAATAAAGGTTTACTTTATCCAGCAAGACCCGCGCGCCGAACCTCTTAGCCAGCGCCTTGGCCTGCTCATCGTTCCACACCGATATAGCTACAATACATCCAGAGTGCATGGAAAGTTGAAATCTTACCGATTCCGGCGAGTATTCACGCTCATCGCTCATGTGCAGGTCCATGATCAAGACATCGGGCCTTAATTCATTTGCAAGCTGAATAGTTTCAGCGAACCCCTTTGCCTCACCCACCAATGATGTGCTGGGTTCTTCATTGAGAAGTTTCGCGATAGCACGGCGCATCACGTCACTATCATCGGCCAACAACACCTTAATTGACAAAAATCCTCCGGGGCGCAGGGCGCGATGATTTATAACCGATGTGGCCCTTGGATGCCAATAGAATGTGGCTATGTGGTCCACCCTACCGAAAGGTCGTTTGTTAACGGCCCGATTTATTGCCAAGCCTGATAATCACCTAAAGCTGACACCGTTCCAAAATTGAATAGTGTCTGATTGGGTTTTGATTATCCTATCTTTATGAAGAGAAGCGAACTAACAGTGAAACAGAAGCTATCCGTCCCCTGTCCGATCTGCGCGGCCGCCGTTGGCGAACGTTGTCAGATGTATTCAGGTCTGGGACGGCGGAATGAGCCACATATGGAACGGAAATTTTACGCGATAGAAGCCCTCGAACGTCGTGGCCAGTACAACATTGACGCAGATGGTTATTCGGGCGAGTACACGAGTTGAAAGCGTAGGTATGTAGCGGACTCGTGGCAATGTGGACAGAGTAAATTTGCGCCGCCTTCGGGAAGCTCAGGTCGATATGGCCATAACGGATCGTAAAGAAGAATGTCGGGCTGCGGATCAATTTGGCTGTGGCGGAATATTTTCTCGCAATTTTGGCAGTTTAAAGTCCACTGAGGCATTCGGTAACTTTCTGGCCGAGGGGCAGGGCTCGCTGTCACCATAGTGCCAAAATTCATCATATGAGAATGTTCCATACCGGACACACGCCGGATTGCATGCTGCGATTATATTGGATAGATTCTTTCTTCACATGGCCAAGGATGATTTCGCCGAAGTACAACGGAAGCTTGAGGCGATTGCCTCAGAACTAAAGACCGCGAACGACCCGGAGCGCAGAAGAACGCTCCTCCGCGAAATGAGTCGATTGGTCGCTGAAGCCGAGCGAATCAGCGGCCAACCGCCAAAAACGGGTCATAAGCCGGAGTAGCCTTAATTCGAATCGATTTTGGGCTAAAATCTACCCAATGCCCAACGATAGATTTGATGTCGCTAAATCCCAAGACGATCCGTCGAAGCCTGACGTCGATGCGCTGCGGTCAAGCGAGACCCGGTTCCGAGCTTTGGCCGAATCCGCATCGGACGCCATAGCGACCATCGATATCAGAAGCAGAATCCTCTTTGTGAATCGTGCGGCTGAGAAGATATTTGGATACTCCATTGAGGAGATGGTTGGGCGAGAAATTACGATGCTGATGCCCGACTATCTCCGCCAGGTACACAAAGCGGCCATCGCTCGCTACACCGAGACCGGGCGAAAACACCTCGATTGGGCGCGTATTCAGTTGCCCGGACTTCATAAAGATGGTCGTGAAATTCCCGTAGAACTTTCAATAGCCGAACATTCCGAAGGTGGAGAAAAGCGTTTCACGGGAATCCTGCGGGACGTTAGCGAACGGGTGGCGGCTGAAGAGACATTAAAACGTCAGACGGCGGTGATCCAACTCCTGCAACAGGTGGCAATCGCGGCCAACCAAGCGGATACGGTTGGCGACGCGGTCACCACCACACTACGGAAGGTATGTGAACACAGTGGCGCGGCTCTTGGTCATGCTTATTTCGTCCAAGACGGCTCCCCCGCCAGGCTAGTCCCGAGTTCGCTGTGGTACACGAATAATACGGACAAATTCTTGCCTTTTCGCGCCCTGACCGAGGCTACCATTTTCCAAATAGGCGAGGGTTTGCCCGGTCGAGTTGCAAAGAACAGTACCCCGGTGTGGATTCAGGATATTGCTAAGGACACAAATTTCCCTCGCAATCGTAGTTCTGTGGAACTCAGCACGAAGACCGCCTTTGCTTTTCCAGTTATCGTCAAAGGGGAAGTGACCGCTGTGCTCGAATTCTTTTCTGAAAATGAAAGCGAACCGGATGAGAATTTATTGGAGGCTCTGAAAAGCATAGGTGCTCAATTGGGTAGAGTTATTGAAAGAAAACGCAGCGAGGAGTCTTTGCGTCATCTCTCTGCTCGGTTGTTGCGTTCGCAAGATGAGGAGCGCCGTCGCCTTGGCCGCGAACTACACGACAGCGTAGGTCAATACTTGGCGGCCCTTCAGATGAACCTCGACACTCTGAGCGAAATGGTTCCGGCTACAAACTCTGATGTTCGATTGAAATTGTCCGAATCTTCGGA
>JAUTXJ010000289.1 GCA_030838075.1 Acidobacteriaceae bacterium | reverse complement strand
GAATCTGATTTCCCGGAATTTTCCGTTGAGAGGATTTGCCCTTTTCTGCCGTTTCGCTACCTGATTTCTGGTGGAGTAGGGATGCGAAGTTTGATGCCGGGCTTTACTCGCTCGGCATGGGCGGGATTAGAACGGATGCTGGAATCTCAAATGCCCAAACTTGGGATGTTCGCGCTCGTATCGGTGCGCCGGCTTTAACGATTGCCGCTGAGGGACGGTCGGCGGACAAGGTCTTTAAGGCGAGGCGCGTAGAATACGGCCACAACAATGCTGACAACCAAAACAAAAGTGTCGCTGGCCTCTCTTGCGTATAAGTTCATCGCCACGGGGCGCACGATGGCCGGTAAAAATAACTGCGTAACAGTTCGGCGGCGCGGCCTTATGTGGTCGTTGGATCTGAGCGAGGGGATCGACTTCTCGATTTATTTGTTGGGTGCATTCGAGCGCTCGACCGCGATCACCCTGGAGAAGCTGGTGAAACCCGGCGATGTGGTATGGGACATAGGTGCGAACGTTGGTGCCCACACTTTGGGACTGGCGCGCAGCGTCGGGTCCGCAGGAAGAGTATTCGCCTTTGAGCCCACCGACTTTGCGTTCGACAAATTGAAGCGCAACCTGGCGCTAAATCCGGAACTGCAGGCGCGTACCTATCCACGGCAAGTTCTATTGGCCGCAGCACCTGCCGAAGACGCTCCTGAGGAAATCTTCGCCAGTTGGCCTCTTGAGAAGGGCGAGCCGGTGCATCCGAAGCACCGGGGACGCCTGGTAACGGCGCGAAATGCAACGGTGGACACACTCGACCGCGTCGTCGCGCGCGAGGGTGTTCACCGCGTCGATGTCATCAAGATGGATGTAGATGGCCATGAATTGAAAGTGTTGCAAGGCGGCCTTACAACACTGTCAAAATTTCGGCCCATTTTGGTGATGGAACTTTCACCGTACGTCCATGCGGAGGAGCACAACAGTTTCGCTGCGCTTGTCGCGCTGCTGCGCGATGCCGGGTACTCGATACAGCATGCCAGTACGTGGGCTCCGCTACCTCTTCAAGAGAGGGAACTCGAGGCGCTCATCCCAGACGGAGCTAGCATCAATGTAATTGCGCGATGCGACTCAAGGTCTTGACGCTTCGTTAGGCTTTTTTCTGATGCCCATCTTGACGCGCACGAGTCCTACCCAGGTCATCTTCAGGAGCTGCAGCCCGTGGCGGAAGCGTTGGATATTTGTTTCACCATAAGTCCGCGCCAAATACCGTATCGGAACATCGACGATTTCGAGGCCGAGCTCGGCCGCGGGAAAGAGCAGTTCGAAGTCGCCGAAGGGATCGAACTCGCCAAAGTCTTTTCGCCAGGCCACCATGCGCTCGTAATCGTGCCGGGTGAGCAGCTTGGTACCGCACAGCGAATCGCCGAGACGCACATCCAGGACGGTGCTGAGCATTTTTGCAAAGAAAATATTTCCGATGCGGTTCAAGAAGCGCATCGCTGCGCCTTCCATCGGATAGACCAGCCGGGAGCCATTGATGAAATCTCCGTGCCCCTGGTCGTATGCAAAGGCAAATCGCGAAAGCATTTCCGGCGGCATGGTAAGATCCGCGTCCAAAATCACCAGCAAGTCTTCTCTTGCGTGCGAAAAGCCGAGCCGCACGGCGTCGGCTTTGCCTTTCCCGGGTTGTTGGACGGCTAGAATACGAAATTGATCGCGGTAGAGTGTCGCCACGCGCAGAATTTCATCCCACGTTCCGTCGGTCGAGTGTCCCTCGACAAAAATAATTTCCGCCTCACGGCCGAGGTCCGGAAAGCGCTTCAGCGCGTTCTCGATGTTTCCGCGTTCGTTGCGCGCCGGAATGACGCAAGAGATTCCCTGCTTCGACGAAGGCACCAGCGGCCGCAACACGACGACGGAGGTCAAGCTCAGCCAGCGTGCCAAAGGCACTAGCGGCATCACACGGTTGATGGCCGTTCCGAGTCCCAACATTTTCCACGGGCAATACAGGGCGAGTCGCAAACGCACGATCTCGAAGCCAGCCACTTTGGCGATGTTCTGCAAATCCACACGGGTTACGAAGGTGCTGGGCAGCTCGCCCTTGCGGATTCCCAGGCGAGTTGCGAGGTAGTAGGCCCAGCGCAGGTACGGGTTATAGAGCACCACGACAAGCCGTGAGGTCCGCGCGAGCTTGGTTTTCAGATGGATTAGCAGCGCTTGAATGTCGAAGTCGTAGTTGAACGTGCCGTTGATGAGAATTGCGGTGCGCTGGTCACGCTCATGGGTCAAGTCGGGGAACGGCTCGTCTTTGCCGACCGTTTCTTTGCGCGGCGCGGCGACCGCGGCGAGGAGGGCACCTTTATCGTCTTCGCGGGGCAGCCATTGGATTACGCGGTCGTAGTATCGCGTGAGCGACGAAATTTCCGCCGCGAGGAACGCGTTCACATATTCACGCCAACCGGAAATCGCAGCCCGCGCTGCGGCTTGCGGCTTGTTCGCAACGGGCTCTGTCTCGATCTCGGGTTGCGTCTGCGTCGCTTGAGCCATCTCAAACTTTGTACCATGTTTCTGGTCCGTGCGAAGTTTCATCGCGGACCGTAGCGTCAAGCAGGTAACCCTAGTCCGTGACGAGTGGCTTGCGGCTGCCGAAGAGAAAAGAAAGATGGCGGCTCCCCCACCCCCCCTTTTTTTGAAAAAGAGGCTGGATGTGATTGAAAAGACTGGATTGAGCTAAATTGAAGGAGCGCAAAACGGCTAAAGAGGCCGTAACGCATTGATAGCAAAGAAGATGGATTAATTCGTTAAATGATTTAGAATGTGGGAGACGTGGGCTCTTTGCAAAGAGCTGGGATGATATTCGATGCACTTGTTGATTGGGGTAGCTGGGGAAAACGCTTAAGGCGGGTTGGGGGTAAGCTGCAGCGTTCATAGAGGATATTACTAGTTAATTAGCTAAAAGTCAAGATATCAGGACGGTTAGTAGGGTGCTAATTTGACGCGTGGGCGGTCTTGTTGGATAAAGGAGAGTAAAGGAGGGCTTTGTGGGCGCAAAAGAGAAAATGCACTCGATTGGCCAGCCAGTGCCGGAGTTGTCGGTCGCGGATGTGGAACGCGCACAACAGCATTACAGAGATGCACTCGGCTTTGAAATTGGATGGCTTTACCCAGGCAAAGAGATTGGGGCGGTGTTACGCCCTGGTGTAACGATATTCTTTCGCAAGAGGAAGCCGCCGTTCGAACCCGCCATTCACTGGGTGTTCGCTGAAGACATCGATGCGTCGTACCAGGAACTAAACTCGTCAGGTGCGAACATCGTGGATCCTCTGGAAAAAAAGCCTTGGGGATTACGACAGTTCACCGTAAAGGATCTGGACGGGAACCTCTTCTATTTCCACCATGACTAACCAAACGTCGCATGTCTGACGCATTAGACCAAAGCTTGCTTGAGGCGCTGCTGGACTCCTGGGACCGGAACAATACCATTCTGGTCAATTTGCTGCGCGCGGTGCCGGAGGGCGGGCTGGCGGTCAGGGCGATGGAGGGCAGTCCGTCGGTCGCGGAGCTGTTCACACACATCCACTACGTACGACTTGTGTTTGTCCTGGAGGACGCGCCGGAGTTTGCCAGAAAGATGCCTAAGGGAGAGTGGGCCGGCGAGCGGGACCCTGAGCGCATCGCTCAGATGCTGAACGAGAGCGCCAAGGCGGTGCGGGACGCGGTACAGAGCAGGGTGGAGGCAGGCCGGGACATGGACCTTCACTATGACCATCCGATCCTGCTGCTCCAGCACATGATTTGGCACGAGGGCTACCATCACGGGCAGATTAAGTTGGCGCTCAAGCTGGCGGGGCGGCCGATCAGTGATAGGGAGGCTGGGCCGGTCACGTGGGGCGTTTGGATGCGTAAGAAGTGAGCGGCGACGGGGCGGGATATCGCCAACAGTCTTAGAAGTCACGCAAAACGCCGGAAGCGCGCGATGCTCTGCGTGTATTTGGCGGCTCAATTCGAGGACGGACTAGGATTAGTTGAGGCCTCTGGCCCATCCGGTTCTAGTCTATCTACAGCCCCTAAGAACATTTCAACTGCACGTTTTTGTTTCTCATTGGCCCACGCCCTGTCTCCAGCCTGTAAAGCGAGACGAGTTAGATTTGAAGTTTTATAAACAGCCTTGAGTCGATCCATCTGAAAGCCGTTACCCGGATAATCCGGTATTTCAATAAGGAAGGCGTCAATCAGTTTTCCGATATATTTCGATTCCCTTCCAAGCAAGTCGCTAACGTAGTTATTTATCGTTTGTCGGGACTCCGCGTCGTAACTTCCGATTTGATAAAGAACGAATAACGGGTTCTCATTTGTTACAAAGATATCTTTCCCTGTACGAACAAATTCCGCCACGAATCTGCCGAACACTGCTTTTTTTATTCGCGCTATATCCAAAAACCGCTGAAGGCCCCAGGTTACCGCTTCCTGCTCGTCACTTAACCACTGGACAAGACGAACGGCTACGTCGATGAAGCGGATGTTCTTAATAGTGGTCTCGGTCGCGCCCTGCTTTTCTCCGCCAGCCACACGCTCGCTCAATAAGAAAATAATTAGTTTGAGCTGCGCACTCTGCTGAGAATTATCGCCGTCGAGGGGAACTGAATCGAGGTGAAGGCTTAATGCTTTCAGCAAAGGCTCGATCACCCCGTTGTCGATTCTTCCAAGAAATATCAAGATTCTATTAAGAACCTCAACCAGCTTCTGGGATTCAGTCAGTGATGTGAGGTCTTCGAAGATCTTGTTTTCGCGCTCCTCTGCGTCGCGCCATGAGCTCAGCACGCCCTCAACTTCTGCATCTGGAATGACGCCCTTTGGTACCGAGAGTAAGAAATATTTTTGGAAAGAATCCGGATGAGTCAATCGCTTTTCTGCTCTAAAGCGAGACGCCGCATTATCACCGTAGGTTGCCGGACGACCAAACGCGTCCGAGATCCTCGCTGGAAAGAGTTCTTTAAGAATTTTGAGCAAATTGTCTCTATGGCGCTCATTTTTTAAGGTGTTATCAACATGTTTTCTGATTTCCTCGCGACGAAACTCCTTCTTTCTATCGTCGTAGTCAAGGCCGAACGGAGAACCCATTAAACTCTTCATAGTCCATCCTGGAACGTAATAATGCGGGTTGTTCCAAATGTCCTGGAAAACATTGTTTGCAAAGACTCGAAGAACTTCGAGCAAGAAGAAATCGATAAGATTAACTTCATCTACCACGACGGAGAGCCTGACAGAGAAACTTGTCAGAAAGCGCTTAGCGTCGCGAAGGGTGGAAAAAAAAGGACTGAGAGTACCTAAGTATAGTTCTACACTTTTTGTGTCAAACGACTTCCTTCGTTCCTGTAAAATCGGTAATTTGTCAAGAAGCTTATCTATCTGCGATTTGTGTCCTTCAGAATCAGAATAGATGACAAATCTGTCGATCTCGTTTTTGTCAGCGGCTGGCAGATCAACTGGTTGTTGAACAATTTTCCCCAGAAAGTCGCGGGACACGCCCAATCGGTCAAGCTGGGGTAAAAGCTGAGCTTGGTCGTACGACAGAACAAACAGAGTCTTCTTGAAATTAGCGCTTAACCTGACGATTTGGAAAACCGTCAAGAGTTCATTCTCATGCGCTCTCTCTAAGTCGTCTATCACCACCACGACTCGCTTGCCTGTGTGCAAAATGTACGACTCAACGGTCTCTTTCATCTCTTCGACTGTCGAGTCTTCCTTATCAATGAATTCAATTCCGTACCGCTTGAGAACGGGTGCTAGGATTCGCGCGTAACGGCGGACAAGCGGCCTAAGCTGGGGATAGAAAAATTGACGATTTATTGCCTGAGCGATGTTTTCA
>JAUTXJ010000199.1 GCA_030838075.1 Acidobacteriaceae bacterium | reverse complement strand
TAAGCATGCTCGCAAAATCTGGATCCGTATTTACGTTGTTCAACTGTTTAAAACATTCATCCTTGGCCTTGCGCAAATAAACGATGCACCGATAAATATTCCCGGCCTGCGCAAACTATTTCGCCAGCATGTAATAAAAACGCCCGCGGTCTGTCACCGACCGGTCTTGCAACACCGACCCATTCCTCGAACCGTTATGCTCAAAAAATTGCGGGTCGATGGTCAGCGCCTGGTGAAACGCCGCCAGCGATTGGTCGTATTTCTTATCCCCAAAATAGGCGTACGCCAAATTGCTGTACAGCACCGCCATGTCGGTGCGTAGCTTTATAGCTTTTTGGTACGACTTGATGGCTTTCCCATATTTCTTGCGCTGGTACCACACCGTCCCCATATTGTTGAACGCATCGGCGTAAGCAGGATCGGCCTTCGTGGCCCGCTCGTAATATTTCAGCGCTAGCGTGAGTGCTTCTTGCTGGTGCAGCGCGATGCCCAGCTTATTCAAATACACCGCATTGCGCGGGTTCTCGTCCGTCAGCCGTTTGTACGTTTGCGCCGCTTCGCGATAATCCTTACGCACCATGTACAGATCGGCGAGTTGCTCCGTCGTCAGCGCCGGACGCACCACGATTGCGGAGGAATCCACCCGCTCTTGCTGCATTGCGGGCGTATCTGAAAACATTTCATTACGGTCGAAAGTTTGTCCTGCGGAGGGAATGCTAAAGCTTAGAAGGAGAAAACTTGCTGGAACTGCCGCATGAAACTTCATCATGGGGAGTCTCCCTTCTCCGGCGGAGGCTTGGCCTTGTCGGGATCCTTCTTCTTGCCCCCAAAGATACCAAAAATCTTCTGTAAAGCACCCTTTTTCTTTTGCCCCGTATCCCCCTCGGTACCATTGACCCCATTAGTACCGTTGGCAGCCCCGTTAGCGTCCACCGGGGCCTCCGGCCCAGCCTGTCCAGGGACGATTCGGCCGTCCGCCCCAACCTGCGGCGGCTTCGGCCCCCCTCCAAAAATATGCGATAGCCAGGAGCCCCCATTCGCAGGCCTGCCACCGTGTAACTCGCATAATTGTGTCGGCGCGGAACCCGCCACGTAAACCTCCGCCCGGGTCGTCGGGCAGTTCGGTGTGGCCAGCTCGAGCGACTCCGGATCAATCATCACCGCCTCGACCCCCGACGGCATGGTGAAATCCTTAACGTCGTGATACGCAGGCAACGCCGTCGCGCGGATCATAAAATCTGCCCACACCGGCGCAACCGCCACGCCGCCGGTAAGCCCCAGGTCGCGGTTGTCGTCAAACCCAACCCAGATCACGCAGACCAGGTTGCTGGTAAAGCCTGCAAACCAGCCATCGCGCGAAGTTCCCGTTTTTCCAGCGGCCGGAAGCGTAAACCCCTTCTGCCGCACCGCCGCGCCTGTGCCCCGATTCAAAACGTCTTTCATTACGCTCGTGGTCAAATACGCCACTCGCGGATCCAGCACTACCCGCGTCTGGGGCTCGACTTCTTCTAGCGTTTTGCCATCCGCGCCTACAACCCGCTTCAGAAACTCCGGCTCCGCCCGCGTTCCGATCGTCGCAAAGGTGGTGTAGCCGGCCGCAACGTCAACAGGCGTCATCTCATACGCGCCTAGCGCCACTGCAGGCGTCGGCTGAATGTTATTACCCAAACCCATCTGCCGCGCGATCTGCACCACCCGCCCGTAGCCAATCAGTTCCGCCACTTTTACGGTTGCTACGTTCAGCGAATTCGTCAGCGCATCCCGAACCGTGACGTGCCCCATGAATCTTTCGCCGTAATTATTCGGCGTGTAGTCTTTGCCATCGAAGCTGAACGTCGTCGGCTCGTCATCCACCGTCGTCGCCGGCGTTACGATCGGCTCCACGTTATCCACCGCATTGTCGAACGCCGCCGCATACACAAATGGCTTAAACACTGAGCCCGGTTGACGATGTGCCAGCGCGTGATTCAGTTGGCTCTGCCCGTAATCTCGTCCGCCAATTACGGCTTTGATCTCTCCGGTTTTCGGGTCCAGCGCGACCAGCGCAATTTGCGCCTGCGGGATCGCTTCGTTTGGCGCCCCCTTCTTTGCCTTGGCCTTCCGCCATCGCTCGTACTTCTTCGCCAATAATTTGTCGACATTCTTCATACCCACGTCCACGGCCGCAGCGGCCGCGCGTTGCAGCGCAGGATCAAGCGTGGTGTACACCCGGAAATTCTGGCTCACCAGTTCGTTCTCGGAATATTTCGCCAGTAAATGATCCTTCACCATATCCACGAAATAAGGAGCTTCGCTGCCCGCCACCGAAGTGCGCACCAGCTTGATCGGCTCGCGCTTGGCATCCTGAACGTCCGCCTCGGTGATGTATTTATTCTCGAGCATCTGTGTCAACACCCGGTCGCGTGCCTGCGCGCCTCGTTCTGGATGCCGGTCGGCTGCCGAATAATAATTCGGCGCGCGAATAATTCCGGCGAGATAAGCGCACTCCGCAAGCGTGAGTTGCCGCATATCCTTGCCAAAATACGCTACGCTCGCTTCAGAAAATCCGCGAATGCCAAAGCTCCCGCGATTTCCTAGATACACTTCGTTGGCGTACAACTCGAAAATCTGCTGCTTGGAAAATCGCTGTTCTAGTTCAATGGCCACCATGGCTTCGGCAACTTTTCGCCGCCACGTCCGCTCATTGGAGAAAAAGAATGTGCGCGCCACCTGCATCGTAATGGTGCTGGCGCCCTGATAATGATTGCTGCTGTGGCGCAGGTCGGCCCACGCAGCGCCAAAAATGCGGACAAAATCAAATCCGCCATGTTCCAGGTATCGTTTGTCTTCCGCGGACATGATGGCGTGTACCAAAGTGGGAGGCAGGTCCTGATAAAGTACTGGCCGCCGTTTCTCTCGCGCGCTGTCAAACAAATTGGTGATCAGCTCCGGCTCGATTTCGGCGCTCCCGAAATCCGTGCCGCCGCTGAGCAGACGAATGCTCTTAATGGTCTTCCCGGCAAACTGTACGCTCAAGCCATTGGTTGCGGCAAAATAGGAAAGCTTTGAGGGGCGAATTTCTACCGTGTTTCCCCGCACTTCATATTGCCCAAGCGAATTGTCATCTCGCACCGGCCGGTAACCCACCTTGGTCAGGTAGGTAGTCAACTCCCCCTCGGTCCATACTTCACCGACAGAGATCTGTTGTGGCGCGGAAAAAAGCTGCGTGGTGTTTTGCAGGACCCGCCCGGAAAGGCGCGCGTCGATCATGCGCGAATATTTGATGTAGTAGTAGGTGTAGACGCCCGCAGTAGTCAAGATTACGGCGAAAAGAATGCCCAGAAGCGTGAGCCCAACAATGGAAGTGAAAAATCCCTTTTGCAGACGAATGCGCAAACGTTGGCTCCAACCCTGAAAAGTCCCCTGAAAATTCATTGTCTCGCAAGCGCCTCTACTTAGAAAGACGGCCTTCGGGCCTCAAATGTTGCCCGCCCCGTCCGAAGGAAATGGCTTTCACGTGATCTTCAAGAATAGCGCCCACAACTTCTAATAAAGCGATCTGTTTTCGCTCGAGGGCGTGAAGTGCAAGTCCAGGTGGTAGGAGAGCAAATCGATCGGAACCGTATAATCCATGGAAATCTTCACGATTTGATTACTGGCTTCGACCTTTATGGCATCTTTTTTTGCCGGAATTTCCAGGTCTTGCACAACTTTGAAGACATTCTCGCGAATCTGTTCATCCGAGTAGTGATTCACCACCCCAAAACGCGCCTGCTCCTGGATTTTGTCGGCTAGCTGATATTCCGCCGCGTATGGCGGCACGATCTTTATCGCCGCGTACGCCGCAAAGGCGATGATTGCGGTAACGATGATGGCCTTTATTTTGCCCGCCCCACGCTCGCGGAAGCGCGTGCCCAGTCGCGTCACGTCCGCTGCAAAACGACTCCCGCGCGTTTGCCCGCGCATGGACGCATCTCCAGTCTTCATACTTCGAAGCTAGCATCGGCCCTCACCAGTGTCTAGAACGCCTGAAACGCCTGTTTCCGGAATTGAACGGGTCGGCGCAGTCTCAACTTACATAAACCCGGGTGTTGTGGTTTTTGTAAATCAGTAAGCCCGGGCAAAAATCGCGCGCTTGGCCGCCGGTTTGCCACAGTAAACGCACTGCCCCCCGTGCGCGCTCTTTTCGTTGTCCTGGTCGAGCGGAATGCAACGCATGGTCGCTCGCGCTTCTTCCTTGATCTTGGCTTCGCACTCCGCGCTGCCGCACCAGTGCGAAAACGCAAATCCCGTTTCCACCGCGCGCTTCAATTCCTCGTAAGTCGTCGCGTCCTGAGTGTGGGACTTTCGAAACGCCAGCGCTTTGTCATGGATAGCCTGCTGAATCTCCACCAGCAAAGTTTCCACCGTCCGTGGCAGGTCCGCCAAAGACGCGCTTACTTTTCCTTCCCTGCCGGGACGGTCGCGCCGCGCCAGCACCGCCGACTGCTTGGCCACATCCTTAGGCCCCAGCTCCACGCGCAACGGAACACCGCGCATCTCCCAATCGTTAAATTTCCACCCCGGGCTGGGCCCTTCGCGTTCATCCAGCGTTACGCGAATATTGGCTTTTGCTAATTCTTCTTTCAGCTTTCGCGCCACGCCCTGCACGCTGGCTCTCTCTTCGTCAGTCTTATAAATCGGCACAATTACCACCTGGTAAGGCGCCAGCTTGGGCGGCAGCACCAGCCCCTGATCGTCCCCGTGCACCATGATGATCGCGCCGATGAACCGCGTCGATAACCCCCACGAGGTGGTCCAGCAAAATTGCTGCTGGCCATGCTGGTCCAGGTACTTCACATCAAAAGCCTGCGCAAAATTCTCTCCGAGGAAATGGGAAGTCCCCGCTTGCAGCGCTTTTCCATCGCCCATCATGGCTTCTATTGAGAACGTATGATCGGCGCCAGCAAATTTTTCCGCGTCGGATTTTTTTCCCGGGATCACCGGAATCGCCGCATCATTCACAGCAAAGTCGGTATAAATATCCAGCATCTGCCGCGTTTCCGCTTCCGCTTCTTCACGCGTGGCGTGCGCGGTGTGCCCCTCCTGCCAGTAAAATTCCAGTGTGCGCAAGAACAATTTTGTCCGTAGCTCCCAACGCACCACGCTGTTCCATTGATTCATCAACACCGGCAGGTCCCGGTAAGACTGAATCCACTTCGACCACATGTGTCCGATGATCGTCTCAGAGGTCGGCCGGATCACCAGCGGCTCGGCCAGTTCTTCCCCCCCACCAATAGTCACCACCGCCAGCTCGGGAGAAAACCCTTCAACGTGATGCTTTTCCTTATCAATAAAACTGCGCGGAATCAGCATCGGAAAAGCCACATTCTGATGCCCGGTGGCCTTGAAGCGCCTGTCCAGCGCTGCGGTGATGTTTTCCCATAAAGCCCAGCCATAAGGCCGCACCACCATGCAGCCGCGCACCGGCGCGTAATCGGCAAGCTGCGCTTTCAACACCAGTTGGTTGTACCACTCCGAAAAATCTTCAGCGCGGGTAGGAAGCTTTTCTTCAGCCATGCGGCGGTTGACCTGTTCTCCTGCTTTTTTTAGGGTTTGCAGCGGCTAACTTTTTCAGAAAAATAAATGGTTAGTGACTACGAAGCGTAGCGAACGCCCAGCACACTGTCAACGCGCCACCGCCGCGACCCTATCGAACGATTCGCCCGGGGCTGCCATTACAAAATATTCCGTGGTGTCAGTTTCCGATAACAGCTCAGGAGTTGGGGCGGCCAGCGGGACCCAGCTTTGCAGATGACGATAAGTTACATTTACCTTTGACATTGGTAGTGCCACCATAGGTAAGGGCCAACACTGACGGCCAAGAAACCCAAGAAAACAGAGACGTTCGGCGTTCGGCAATATCTCTCGAATGCTGGGATATCGCGACGCATTGTTAAGTTCAAAAAAGGGCAGGTTATGTTTTCGCAGGACGACCCCTGCGATGACGTTTTATACATTCAATCAGGAAACGCCAATGACGATTGTGAATCCACAGGGCAAGGAAGCGGTGCTGGCAATTGTGGGGCCGGGTGATTTTCTGGGTGAAGGCTGTATTATCGGAAACCCGGTACGCATGGCCACGGCGGCGGCAATCGCGCCACTGAACGCGATGAGCATTGAAAA
>JAUTXJ010000285.1 GCA_030838075.1 Acidobacteriaceae bacterium | reverse complement strand
CATCGTGGCCGAACCTTTGCGAGGAATAAAAATTTCGACCGGCGGCGTAACATTGAATTTTGTGGCGTAATTTCCCTGATTCACAGCGATTCCCACCCGACCGCGCGAATCGATATACAGCAAAGATTCGCCCACCGGAACGCCCATAAAAGTTTTTACAAAAGGCACCACAACAGACTTCCCGGCAATTTGCACCGTGACTTTGTCCCCTAACTTGTAACCGAGTTTATTAAAATCATCGCCCGGCACGTCGGTGACTAACGAACCATAAGGATCGTCGAGACCGATCACCTCGCCATCGATCCCTTGCTCATTCATGACCGAAGTTTTCGGCTGCAACTGCACCAATTCCTTCACTTCGGGTCCAGCTTGATTGAAGTCCCAACCACCTGCGAGGTGCGCCGCGGTGGGCGAAAAAATATCGCGACCGTGAAACGTCGAAGAAATCACATCGCTGATCATCCAGCTTCGATTGGTGATTTCGTGGGCACTTTGCAAGCCGTCGCGCTCGATCACCGGAGTGACGATCCCGTTGTCAGGCAAGACAAAGTATTGGCCCTTCTTGGATCTCACTACGATAGCCTTGCGCGCCGTGCCCACGCCCGGGTCCACGACCACCAAAAAAATAGTCCCAGCAGGGTAGTAAGGCGTGACGCCCGCAAGGAAACGCGCCGCCTCTTCAATCTGGAATGGCGTTACCTGATGCGTGATATCCGTGAGCCGAACATCAGGCGCGATGCCATAGATAACCGCCCTGCAGATCGCGACCGCATCGTTCGCTGTGCCAAAATCGGTCATGAACACGATAGTCGGGCGTTGAGAACGCGCCTGCGACGATGCTCCTTGTTCCTGTTGAGCGCGAGTGCCGCAGCATGTTACGGCAAACATTGCGGTCAGCAACGCGAATCGTAGTGCTCTATGCAAGCATAAAGTCAGCAAGAGTCCATCCTTTGAATGTTATTAGCCGGCGTGAAGCGCCAAAGTATATCTGAAGCCACCCACAAAAAAAGTACCATCCGCACCGCACTTCCGTTGGAATTCGTAGGATTACTTCTTCTTGTCAGGTAAAATCGACCAGCGTTTTTCGACGCGCACGATTTGTCAGCCCAGCCAGGCCCATCGAGCTTCGTCCCACACAAGGAGAATTACTTTGGCTCGAAATGTGTTCCTGCTGCTGGTTTTGTCTTTCTGCGCGGCCTCCGCACTCGCCGATCAGGTCACTCTGAAAAATGGAGATCGCCTTAGCGGCACCATCGTAAAAACCGACGACGATAAATTGGAGTTGAAGTCCGAATTCGCCGGCGATGTAAAACTCCCCTGGAGCGCGGTAGTGGCCATCGTTTCCGCTGAACCTCTGCACATAGCGCTTAAGAATGGGCAAAGCATCGTCGGCGTGGTCACCACCAAAGACGAAAAGTTCGAAATTGCTGCTCCCAGTGGCCCCATTGAGGCCCCCAAGGCTGAAGTCGTGGCGGTGCGAAATAATGCCGAGCAAGACGTCTACATGCGCATGGAGCACCCGCGCCTCATCGACTTGTGGGCTGGACTGCTAGATACCGGCCTCAGTTTCACCAGAGGAAATTCGGACTCCACCAGTTTCGCGCTTACTGGAAAAGCCGCGCGCACATCGAAGCGCACCAAGATTTCTCTCTACACCACCGAGATTTATGCGCGAAGCACCATTGCGGGAGTCAGCAACACCACCGCCAGCGCGATTCGCGGCGGTGCACGCGTGGACGTAAATCTACGGGGCCGTTCCTTTGCCTTTGGCTTGGCCGATTTCGAGCACGACCGTTTTCAAGATTTGAACTTGCGCAGTGTCCTGGGCGGCGGCCTGGGTTACCACCTGATCAAAGAAAAAGAGCGCGCCTTCGACGTGTTTGGCGGAGTCACTTATAACCAGGAATATTATTCGCAGCCTTTCAGTCCCCCGAATCCTTCGACAACGCGCAAGACCGCCGAGGTCGTGCTCGGCCAAACGCTGGCTACCAAGCTGGGAAGCCGCACAACTTTAGGCGAGCAATTCAGCTTTTTCCCCAACCTTTCTGATACCGGAGACTACCGGCTGCAACTGGACGCGACTGCGGCAACCAAGATAAAAAGCTGGCTAAGTTGGCAGGTTACTCTCAGCGACCGCTATGTCAATACGCCACTGCTCGGACTGAAAAATAACGATCTGCTGTTTACCACCGGCTTGAGATTGACATATGGCAAGGGCGTGTTCTAGAACCTAACCTGCATGTTCACCGTTGTGCGTGAACGAGCGGCTTAAGAGGAGGTAGCGATGCCAAGTGGCGGAATAATTTGGTGGATCGTCGTAGGTTTAATCGCAGGTTGGCTGGCGGGCCAGGTGATGAAAGGCGGCGGATACGGAGTACTTGCTGATATCGTGCTGGGAATCCTGGGAGGCATTCTCGGTGGATGGATATTCACAAGAATGGGTATGGGAGCCAGCTCAACGATCGGCGCGATCATCGTGGCCTTCATCGGCGCGGTGATTCTGGTGGGTCTGACGCGGCTGCTCAAACGAGCGTGACGGCCAACTCACTTTAGCTACTAACCTCATTTCAAAACTGATTGCTTCACCTGCCGGGGCAAGTAAAATTGCCTCGGTTTTTTATTTAATGCTGCCGTTTTGGCTGGCCAGATACCATTCCACGGTCGGCGCACGTTGATATTTCAATTGATTCGCGGCTTCGCCTGCGGCGGACTGATTGCCCAACTTTCGTTGTGCGACACCCAACTGCTCTACCGCCAGCGGAGAGAGCCGGTTAGCGCTCAACTCGTCCACGGCGTTGGTGAGATCGCCCTGCGATAACAACAGGTATCCACGTGCTGTCTCGTAAGGATTTTCCACCAGCAGACCAGCTGTCTGTGCCGCGAGCTGTTCTAATTTGCTGATTGCCTCCTGGGCGGTGTCCGGAAGACCGTGTTGCGATGCAACCCGGGCTTCTTCGCAGAGCACGTTTGCCAGTGCCCCGGCGCGATCCGATCCGTTCATCCCTTCGACATTATTTTGAAGTTTTTCGTCCAGCGCACGAAGCTGGTGGAGTTCACTCGCAAAATCGGCGGCCAGCATTGCAGATCCAAAGGCGATCTCGAACTGCCCGTTGGGCTCATTTTTTTGCGCTGCTTCCGCGGCGAGGTTCGACAGAGCAGACCGGCCTTCCTCGGGGCGGCCCTCCCAGAAGTAAACCAGCGCTTTTTGATAGGAAGCGTGCAACAGATCCCGACTGTTTTCAGATATGAGGACGGCCTTGGCATATTCCAATCGCGCATCGTCGTACTTGCCCATCAGGGTCAGCGTATCTCCCAATCCCAGCTGGGAGGTAAAGAACGTCGGATCGATTTGCAGCGCCGCACTGTAGTGCTCGAGAGACCCTTGGTCGTCGCCCGTGTAACGCAGCACTTCCGCCATGGAGTCTTCGGGATTCGGCGAACTGGGATCTGCGGCAATGTAACGATTCTCATAAGCCACTGCCTTCGCTGGATCAGGATGGGCAGACTGAATATACGAATACCCAAGCATATTCAGGACCGGGGGAAATTTAGGATCGATCAGCAGCAAGGATTCCATCATCTTTTGAGAGCGATCGAAATCCTGCTGCACGAACAGCCACTCCGAAACCAGGTACAAAACATGCTTGTTCTTCGGATAACGCTTTAGAAGGTCATTCATGCTGGCAATAGCGGGAAGCAGATTGTGGTCCTGGATGCCTACCATCCACCGCACCAGTAATTGTTCATCCGCGGCAGCGTGCGGCAAGAGAACTTTCGCGCGCTCCAGGGCCGCCCCGTCGGGAATGCCGGTGCGCGAAGCAAAAGACAGCAACGCATACCCAAGCGCGAAGTTTGGATCCTTTTCCGTGGCGTGCTGCGCTTGAACCACCGCATCATGCAGCAGCACGTTTTCGTATTTATCAAGCGACATTTCCGCGAATTTGCGGGCTTCGACGGAGCGCGTTGATACCGGAATGGCCCCGAACAACAGCAACGGAGCCGCCGCGATGCGCGGGGAACTGGCTGAGCGCGATTTTGTTTCTTCCATACGCGGCGGATGTTCCTGGGCCCGGATCATCTGGGCCGCGAAAAGCACAGGGAAAATCAGCGCAAGACTGCTTCGATACATCCGATTCATGGATACTCTCCCAAGAGTCATGAAAAATGCGGACCAGCAGCAAACTTAGCGTGGCGGCGGAAGGGCCGATACTGACCCAAGGGACAGGTGTTGCATACTGGGTAACGCTTGGGGCTTATCGGGAAGGGGGTCGCCAAGTAAGCACAAGCAGCGCAACAGATACTTGTCCGCAAAAACGCCGGTGCCGATACTCAGGGGAGTTCCCTGAAAGGTTGGCGTGGGAAAAATGAAAACGCAATCTTATATCTATCAGTTCGCGGCCCTGGTGCTCGGCTGTCTCCTGCTGGTCGTCACGGCGTCCTACCCGGCGATAAAGAATATGGCGGTGGTTGTGGCAGCCGACAGCAATCTGCCTGACCTGACCATGGCGGAATTTACGAAGTTGTCCAAAGGCGCGCAAAAATCGTGGCCCGATGGCCGGGCTTTCACCTTAGTTTTGAAGGATCCAACATCCCCGGAAATGCATGTCGCGGTGCAAAAGCTCTTTGGGGCTTCTCCCGCCGACGCCAAGACGGCTATCGCCAAGATCAATGAAGTGCGGCCGCTGATAAAGATAGTCGCAAGCGATGAAGACGTCTTCCGAACGGTCACCACGACGCCCGGGGCAGTAGGCTTGGTGGACGTATACAGCATCAACAGCGCGGTCAAGGTGCTGCATATTGACGGGAAGTTGCCGTTCGACGTTGGGTACGCCCTGAAATAGCTTTGGGCACCCCCCAGTCAATTCAGCACTGGGTCCTGGCATAAATCTTCAAAAGGCGTCTCGCCGATAAGTCCATAAGTCCTTTAGAATTGCCATCCATGCGCTTACCCTGCAATCGATGAGGTCTGAGGCCTCCGGGCCCCACCCACCATCGGTATAACTCCTTTAGAACTGCAGTTTCGCATCATGGAACGCCTCTAAGTCCTTTAAAACCTTAGGTCGCCGGAGTCCTACAATCCAGCACCTCTAACTTCTCGCGAAAAAACCTGTCCGCCTGCCCGGACGTACAGTATCCCCGGTGTAGTACAGCGAAACTGGGCCGAATGATTTTGCATTCTTCCAGGGAGTTCATGCCTCTTGTTTTCATCATGATAGCCCTCCCATGTTGTCAGCTTGGGTACTAGGAGAATAGTTTGAGAGCAAAAATGTGTCTTCTGTACCATCGATTTTGCCTTGCGCAAGGTGTCTAATGGTTCAGGTGCGAGACGCTTAGCCCACACGGCCAGTAGCCGCACCGCAAGGGAACGAACCGCAATCTAATCAGTGAAGCTACTCAAGGGGATCGAGATAAGCCAATGACTAAAACCGACGACAAGAGCCGCAAGTGGATGTGGTGGTTCCTGGCAGCCGTGGTTGCCGCCCAGTTGTATTTCGTACAGGAACTGCTGGCCGCCTTCGCGCTGTTCGCCGCCGGATTCGCCGTGATCGCCGTTTTGGTCTCCAGCATTTACATGCTGCAAAAGGTCTGGGAAGTTGGCGTGGCCCGCATGGCCGAACGCAGAAGTCCTGCCGCCAGCATGGCCCGTCACGCAGCAGCCGCCATGGAAGAGTTGGGCAGCCGCCCGTATCGCCGCCCCGTATAGTTTTTGTCGGTCGGATTTGATCGTTTCGATTTAGCAGCAGATTTTCTGGTTTGAGCTAGAGCACCACGGAATCATCGATCCACTAATATTCCGTGAAAAAGACCAACCGTCCTGAGAGAGCGGTTGGTCTTTTTAATTTTGCGGCGATGCGCAGTTGATGGCGGCCTTCAAATCAGCTATTTGGAACCAGCCAGTGACTGCAATTCCTGATTCCAATTCACCACTACTTTCACGTTGCCACCGTCGGGATCTTTGATCCGCTCCACCACTACAATGCGATGGCCCCCCGGCGCAAGGGTAAAGTTCGGACCCGCGGCGTCATTCCAGATGTCGCCCTGATACAGCACCCGCGACTTCCCCACGCGGAACGGCGAAACGAAAACTTCAGTGGCCCACAGCGTCCCGGCGTTCTCGTACACCAACTGCTTTCCATCACGCGACCACACCGGATGATTGCCACCGTCCGTGGAAACTTGAATTTTCTCGCCCGGCCCCGGAAACCGTTGCACATAAACCTCGGCCCGCCCGGACTCATTCGAGGTGTACGCCAACCAATTGCCGTCCATCGAAAATGCCGGTTGGCCGACATGAAATTGCGAAACCAGGTAAGGATATGGTTTGCGATCGCCGCCTAGCGGCAGCATCCATATCTCGTACTGGCCGGAGCTTCCTAAGCGTTCATACGCAATCAACTTTCCGTCCGGCGACCACGATTGCAGATGGAAATGCGATTCATTCTTCATCAGCAGCTGTTCCTGCCCGCTGCCATCCACGGCAACCATGAAAGCCTGCTGCCGGCCATTGGAAGCGAACGCGATGCGTTTTCCATCGGGCGACCAAACCGGCAGCTCATCTTCTCCAGGCGCGAAGGTGATTCGTCGCAAGGCGCCGCGCTCAATGTCGTAAACCCAAACGTCTGGATCCGGCAGGCGCACAGTCAGCGCCAGCATCTTGCCGTCGGGAGAGAAGCGCGGTGATTCGTAGAGATTCGGTTTGACGGGCAGCGGCTGGACTTTGGCATCATGCTCCGCCAGAACCAGGCTGTTTTCCACCGCCTGTTTCCCGCCATTTACGTAGATAAGCGTGCCGTTGCCCGACACGTCGTATTGCGCGGATCCCGTCGCGGGCTGCACATCTTGAACGACCACGGTAGGCGAGCCTGTGGTCTCCGACTTAGCGGGATCAAATTCCACCGCCAGCAAATTGCCCGCGTTCATATACAACAAATGGTTAGGAGCAAAAAAATGTGCATCGGCACCCTTTGCAACGATGACCTTCCTTTCGTCGGAACCGATTTTTTGCGCCACCAGCGTTCCTTCGTCCAGGTTGCCGCCCGAAAATGCCGTGAACAGCAACGTCTTACCGTCCGGAAGCAGGTCCGGAGAAAAATCGGCCAACTCACCCTTATCCGCTTGCAGTTTTGTTACGGCTTGCGGTGTGCCTCCGCCATCACTGACGCGAAGAATTCCTGAACTAAATGACGGCGCGTAGTAAATGTTGTGATCGGTGCCCCAAGTCAGTCCCTTCGGGGAAGTTATACCCTCCGCGATGACTACCGGAGTGCCGCCATCGAGCGAGATCTTTTTCAATTTGCCGCCGGCAAAAAAAGCCACCCATCGTCCGTCTGGTGAGAATGCCGGATTTACGGCGCCATCCGACCCGCTGATGGGAACCGAGGATGCCGAGTTCATGTCCCGATGGTAAAGGCGCGGGCCGTCCGAGCTGCTGGCGCTGAAGGCGATGCGAGTTCCGTCGCGGGAAATTGCCACCGCGCGTAAAGTGGAATTAAGTGACGTGCCCGGCGGAGGCAGAATCGCAAAGCGTATCGGCGGATTCTCTCGCGCGCTTCCGGGGTGCAGCAGGTTCGCCAATAAAAAGCCCGCCGCGATCAGCAATGCCGCCAACGCGCACCCCGCCAGTATTTTTAGTGCTCGATTTTCTTTCTCCGGAGCGGCAACGGAACTCGGCGCCGCGATGATGCCTGAACTCCGCACCGGGGACGTGCGCCCTTCGATCACGTTTTCGATGGCAATGCGCGCTTCGCCGATGGATTGCAACCGCTGCCGCGGATCTTTGTTCAAGCACCGTCGGATCAATTGCTGGATTTCGTTCGGCACATTGGCCGGAAGCAAACTCCACTCCGGTTCACCGCGAATGACCGCGGCCAGAGTGTCCGAGACGGTGTCACCCTTGAAAGCCATTTTGCCGGTGAGCATCTCGAAGGCGACTGCGCCGAAAGACCAGATATCCGCGCGACGGTCGACTGCTTTTCCGCGAGCTTGTTCCGGCGACATGTATGCGGCCGTGCCCAGGATCAATCCCGCTTTTGTAGCCGCCGCAGTCAGTGTTGGCGAATTCGAAATGTCCGTAGAGTTGCTTTCATCGGAAAGCGCTTTGGCTAAACCGAAATCCAAAACTTTTACCATGCCATCCGGCTTGATTTTTATATTCGCGGGTTTCAAATCGCGATGTACGATGCCCCGTTCGTGGGCATATTCGAGCGCTTCCGTAATTTGCTTCATGGTCGGAAGCGCGTCTTCGACGGGTATCGGGCCTTGCGCGATGCGGTCCGCCAGCGTGGGCCCTTCCACCAACTCCATGACTAGAGCGAGCATGGTAGAAGATTCTTCAAAGCCATAAATTCCGCCGATATTTGGATGATTCAAAGCGGCGAGAAATTGCGCCTCGCGAGCGAAACGCGCCATGCGGTTCGGGTCGTGCGCGGTGGACTCCGGAACGACCTTGATGGCCACTTCGCGACGCAGCCGCGCATCGTGGGCCCGGTACACCTCGCCCATGCCCCCCACGCCAAGCGGAGAAAGAATTTGGTAAGGGCCTAGTTGTGAACCAGTCAGAAGAGCCATGCGCGGCCAGATTATACTGTGCTTTGCGTAAATTCCATCTCCGCTTCAGATCATGCGATTCGAGCATGCGAACAAAGAGCGGAACGGTCTGTTCGCAGATGTGCGAATTTCTATTCTTGTCGACTCAGAGCGCAGGGATGCCCGTCGTCCTCAGCTGAGCGCTGGATGGTGGCTCAGTTTCCGAGTACGGCGTTAACCAGGCCGTACCGACACAGTGGCTATGCCAGTTCGCTGCGGTGTCTAATTATCAGGGGCAGAATGAAGATATGCGGACTTTAGCGGAAACGATTGTGGCAATCGCGATACTTGGATGCTGGAGTTGTTTCGGTGCTAGCAATATCATGGCCCAGACTCATCCATCGACATCGGAGCTTGTCAAAAGACTTCAGTCGCCCAAAAACACAGACGACGCCAGAAGACAACTGCTGCAACTCGGAAAGTTCCGATCCTGACGTCCGACGCTATTTGGCAGCTCAGTTGCCACCGATGATTGATCTTGGACCCAAGTCTTGTCCCCCGAGTCAAATCGAAGATCTCTTCGACAGATTGCATTCGTGCCCTTGGGATAACGCGGTAGAATTGGCTGGAAGCCTGAAAATCAGCGAGACAGCATCATCGCTGGCTAGGTGGATCAATTGGAGAAACAACGGGCCGCTTTCAACCTCCATGGAGGCGCAACTCATATTCTATCCAGCAGCAAAGGCCCTGGCCGAGATCGGCGACCCATCTGTCCCGGTTGTCCAGCGTGTGCTTAACTCTGGTAGCTCTGAGGAGCACGCTCGGGCTGTCCGGGTGCTGTGTATCATTCACAGCCCGAAGGCAAAGGCTGTGCTTCAGGATGACTTGCCGCATGAGACCGATCCCGACCAGCAAACGATGATCAAAAATTGCTTACGTTAATGAAACCAACTCTTCGCTGGAACAGCGGCAATTTCCGCATTTCTTGTACCTGCCTGATTAGTCGTGCGAGCTCAACTGGTCGGCGCAACACTTGCGTGAAGTTTACTCGCGGGAGTCTCGAAACCTAACCAGAAGCCATTCCTCGCGAGATCTCTTCTCGCTCCGTCAGGGTAAGGGCGAGCAGCCCACGCCGACGCGGCACCGGAACAATCCCACCGTGAGGCGCCAACAGACAGTGAATGGAGGTATGCGGCTTGTCAAGGGCGCGCCCAATCGTGTGCAACGACTCTCCTGCTTTCCAGCGATGCCACACGTCAGCCCGCTGCGCCACGGAAAGTTCCACGTATTTCCCTTGCGTCATAGACACCACCTCGGAAGCAAGATTTATATCAGGTGGCGTTGCATCGACCTATTGAATGCACCGCGTTTACCAGGCCGTACCGACACACTGGCTATGCCAGTTCGCTGCGGTGTCTAATTATCAGGGGCAGAATGAAGATATGCGGACTTTAGCGGAAACGATCGTGGCAATCGCGATACTTGGATGCTGGAGTTGTCTCGGCGCTAGCAACATCACGGCCCAGACTCATCCATCGACGTCGGAGCTTGTCAAAAGACTTCAGTCGCCCAAAAACACAGACGACGCCAGAAAACAACTGCTCCAGCTCGGAAACTCCGATCCCGATGTACGGCGATATTTGGCTGTTCAGTTGCCACCAATGATTGAACGCGGTCCCAAGTCTTGTCCGCCGAGTGACATTGAGGACCTCAATACCAGATGGCATGCCTGTCCTTGGTATAACGCAGTGGAGTTGTCCGGGAGGCTACGAATTTCCGAAGCCGTAACCGCATTGGCCCCGTGGATCGGTTGGCGAGTCGACGGCCCCCTCTTGCCTACTTTGGAGGGGCAACTCGTATTCCATCCAGCAGCGAAGGCGCTGTACGAGATCGGAGACCCAGCTATCCCGGTTGTCCAGCGTGTGCTTAACTCTGGTAGCTCTGAGGAGCACGCTCGGGCTGTGCGAGTGCTGTGCGGAATTAACACGCCGAAGTCGAAGGCTGTGCTTCAGGATGACTTGCCGCATGAGACCGATCCCGACCAGCAAACGATGATCAAAAATTGCTTACGTTAATGAAACCAACTCTTCACTGAAACAGCGGCAATTTCCGCATTTCTTGTACCTGCCTGGTTAGTTGTGCCGGTTCAAGGGGTCGACGCAACACTTCCGAATCATTTGATCCGATAGCACTTCTACTGTAGAACCGGTTACGGTCGATGCAAACCTAGACAGGGCAGTGTTTTGGTTTGGATTAAACGATTTTGGCCCCTTGAGTTTTGTGCAAGTTGGCGTCGATCTAGTGTTGCGTCGACCTATTGAATCCACCCAGGTAACCGGAAACTGAGCCGCTACCGAGCCTGGGCTTCCTTGACGGATGGGAGACCCGACGTTAGATTGGAAATGTATGCACCTGAGCAAGAAAAACGCCAAGCTCAACGCTGTGAGTGATCGGCTCAACGATTCGCGGCGGCATACCCGCGCACGAAGCTTCGACGTGAAGCCCGGCCTCGCCATGGCCGCCGGCTTATTTTTATTCCTTTCGGCCGTCCCGTCCAGCCACGCGCAAAAGGTCAAATCGGCGCCACCTCCGCCTCCGCCGGCCGCTCGACCACAACGGGAAACCGCTCCAGCCACAAGCATCAACGTGGATGCCAGCGAGCCCATGTTCACGACCATGTGCGCACTGCTGGCAGCCGGATTTGAAGCCGACATCAGCGCGGAGAATTGGCGTCCACTTCGCGCTCAGCTTCGCGATCGTATGCAACACCAACAAGGCCCGGCGGTCGAAGCCATTCGCGAATACTACAAGCAACACGATTCTGCCGATCCCGGCGCCGCGCTTTCCCGCTATTTGTGGTTTGGCCTGGTGGCCGGCCCTACGCCGGATTTCAAACCCACCATACGGCGCGACGATCTACCGCCCGAAGTATTGGCTCTCGAAGGCTTCAACGAACTGCTTTCCAAATATTATCAGGAACAAAATATTCACCAGCTATGGCGTCAGATGCAGCCCGCTTATAACGCTGAAATCGAGCGCA
>JAUTXJ010000174.1 GCA_030838075.1 Acidobacteriaceae bacterium | reverse complement strand
TTGAGAACAGCTCATCTGTGCGGTATAGAACGGTGTGCCAAAATGCGTGGATGGCTGGATCCAAGTCGTTTAGGAAAATTTCCGAGACCTTATTCGATAGCAGAAGGCTTAATGCTAGGCTCGCCCCACCAGCATACGGCTCAATGTAGACGGGAGGATGCTCAAAATTGAGGGCTATCAAACGCGAGAAGAATAATGACAGTCGCCACTTCCCACCGGGATAGCGCAGAGGGGACGCATTCCTCATCTTCCCTGGGGTGAGTCCGTCTCGGCTTGGGATTTTGGGTTTGCGTCAGATTGGTAATGTTTTTCTTTCGCTCGAATCGTTCCGAAAAGAGTTTCGGCGACCTCGGTGAGTTTTGCGATCGCACTGTCAGAAAAATATCCCACCAGGAACGCTAGGCCCAAAACCAATGACAGAGAATCGGTAGCCTTGCTATCAAAGATGCGAAGTCCGCCTGATGCTACCAAGGCCAAGACAAAAAAAGACAGTCCCCCGGAAATGTGGGGCGTGAATATTCGCCACAGTCGCCGGTCCAGATGCCAGGACCCCCTTGCTACTGTGTGATAGAGCCATTTGAGGTCAAATAGTACACCTCCAAGGCTCCCGCCTGTCCAAGCGAAGCCATATTTCACAACACCTCGATATTTTTGGTCAGAAAGATGGAAAAGATACTTATTATAGGACAGTCAAGCCAGAGGACAAGCATCAAAACTGGCAAAATGAATAAAAGCGAACCCAAATAAATTGCTTCACGACGTATCTCTTTTCGTGCATCCGGGTCCCCGTATTTCGATTTCCAATCATAGCGCTCACGTCCGTCGGTTGGATCGGCCTGCCCGAAGGCTGAAACACTTCCGCTCTGCTTCATATCGGCCGATTCGCTCCCCGCTCTAATCAAACTCCGAGATCGACAGAATCGCTTAGTGTCTGAACCGTTCTATTAACATTTTCCGTATACGGATAGTCTCGCCAATTGAATTTTCCGGGAACGCCCAATTGTGCCGCAATTGCCTTTCGAAAAATCTGACCACCAAACTGTGAATGAGTGGCAATGCGACCAGTTCCAACGGGCTGCTCTATGTACAGATAATCTTTTCCACTCTTGAACGCGTCCTGACAAGTCTCCAATGTGGCATTTGTCCACCTTGATTCGGAAGGCATAAATACCTGAGCGGCCTGGACCAAGTCGAAACTCAACGGAAGAATGTGCAAATGGGCGTGATCGACTCCGCATCCGATCTCGTGGTTCGCCGCGCTCGGACCATGTTCGAAAGCGCACATTTCACCGTATTTGCGACTTAGGAGTTTTACTACTTGAATCTTGAGTTGACACAACTCGGCACCAAGACTCGTAGAAAGGGCGCCCATCGAAATGAAATGCTGTTTTGGGACTAATAGAACCCAACCCTCCACAAGCGATCCGAGGGAAGGGATAACTACAAAATTACGAGATTCAAATATTGGCTCATCCCACAGCTCCGAGCGGGACCCAGAGGTGAGGATGGAGCAAAGACAACAATCGCTCATACAGCCGACCTCCGATGCAATTTGAATGATATTACCACGATCACTTAATTGAGAGGTTTCTTCGAACATAGCGTTCGGCACCGCACTACGAGATCCAACCTTCGCTCGCGATATCGCACTTTTTTATGGAAGCATAGGAGTCCAAGGGGGGAATCACCCTAAATTCAACCCTAATCAACCAAAATCCCCAAAAACGGTTCAAACCTCGTTTTCCTGGTTAAGATTCTGCCTCAAGAGGATGTACCTGATAATCGCGTTGCGTACGCGTGTGCGATATGCGGATCCCACTACTACGTTTTTACTACAATTCGAGTGGGTTGTTGGCTTGACGAGCTAAAAACGAAGTTGGCGATGCGGTGTTAACGGCATGATTACAAAAGAACTGGCGGAGAGGGGGGGGATTGAAGCCTCCGTTGTTGAGAGGGAGGTGAGCGGTTGGTGAGCGTTGGTATGCCTCTTGTTTTCAACACGCATTCTTGATTTTCTTCAATCGCCAGATTCCATGGTAGATCCAAGACCCTCAAATCACCCAAAATTAGTAGCAAGTAGAGTCAAAACGCGAGGCGGTGAGCTGCAAAAAATCAATCTTTTTTCAGCAAGGGCGAAGACCGGCACTAATCCCTTGAGCAAATTGCTTTTCGCCGTTGAACGGCCTAAAGCGCGAGGCGACTACCGCCTTTACCCGCGAGTGGTAACAATTATCCGGTGGAAGTCATCGTCAAAAATCCGGATATTCTTGGCGGAACTCCTGTGTTTCGCGGAACGCGAGTGCCCGTCCAAGTGTTGTTCGACTGCCTGGAAGGCGGAGAAACTCTCGAAGACTTTCTAGAGGGATTTCCTACCGTCTCCCGCGAATCGGCCGTCGCTGCGCTCGAAGAAAGCAAAACAGCTTTTGCTCGCACGTCCATAAATGCGCGTTGTGATCGACGAATGTATCGATGAACGATTCCGGAACTCTTTGCCTGAGCACGATTGCCAAACAGTTCGTTACGCCGGGCTGGCCGGACTGAAAAATGGCGAGCTCCTTACAACGCGGCGGCCTTCAAAAAGTGGACAGGTTGTGGCCGCTGAATTTCCGTTAGAACTGCACGAAGGTAGGTCGGATGGGGCCGATATTGCTTTGCTACGGTCTCGGCCTGCCCAGCGGCAGGCAAAAGAAGTCAGTTCTTACAATATTCACCTGACTGTCTTGAAGTATCTGTAGTGGCATGCTGCCGTCGCATCAATACAAACTCCTCTAAATGTAGGACACGAGCGATGCCCGAACCGAGGCTCTGTATTTTGGGAACGGGTGACGAAAGACAACGGGCGACGACAAATTGGAAATAAGAAGAAACGATGCGACTTTGTGAAGCCTGAAAATCACAGATGCTCATTTTTTACAGCCACTCGGCTAGTTCGATTGTTTGTCATGATCGCCGCCGTGGCCGCCACATTCGTACGCGCGTCCGGCGAAGAGCAGTCGAAAATACCGACTGTGCTGACGCTCCCGCAGGTAGTTGAAAAGCTTCTCGAGCGGAACGCCCAACGGGCGAAAGCTCTCCAAAGTTATCGTTGTAAGAGAGTTTACGACCTCGATTACAAGGGCTTCCCCAAAGCACTGCATGGCGAAATGACAGTCGAAATGAATTACCGCGCCCCCGACCGAAAGGACTTCAAGATTGTGTCGGAGAGCGGGACCAAATGGCTCGTGAATCGAGTGCTCAGACGTTTAGTCGAAACAGAACGGGAGGCTCAGGACCCAGCCAACCGCGCTAAGGTTGAATTGAATCCGAGGAACTACGACTTTACGTCCCTTGAGCATCTCGCAACCTCTGACGGGTGCGCGTACACTCTCAGCGTCCAGCCAAAGATCCCGAGCAAGTTTTTGTATCGTGGTCGAATTTGGGTGAATGAAAAAGATTTTGCCGTCTGTCGGATTGAGGCGGAGCCAGCGCAGAACCCCTCGATGTGGATAACGAAGACCGATATCCTGCACGCGTATCAGAAGATCGGAGACTTCTGGCTTCCCTTGGAAAACCGGAGCATTTCGACTCTGCGCCTGAACGGCCGCGCTACACTGACCATTAAGTACGGAGCCTATGAAATCAACGCTGCCCCACTTCTGAAAGAAGGCAATTCAGCAAATGATACCTCCTACTAAGAAACGGTTGCGGGCTGAGTGTCACTGTCAACGATCACAGATTTGTACTGATGCCGATTTGCTGCGGGCCCATTTAACGGTTCTTCGGGACCAGAACGTCCGCTTAGACGTGGCTTTAGCTGCATTCCGCGACGTGATTCCTGAGTTGTTACGCAAGGTACGCTGGCGCCTCAAGAGAGACGGAGTTTTTCAAGCGACGCGAGGCCGCCCCCGCCACTGATATTTGGGTTGATGAGCAATTCGAGGATAGTAACGCTTGAAAGCTGTACTCGATATTCTTCGACTTCACGTATCGATTCTGGTGGGCTGAAATTCCACTGCTGTCGCACAATTTCTTTAACTGCGTTACCAACATTGGGAGACCATCGCAATACGAATTCTTGCGTGCGTGCTGTTTCTTTTTCCTCAAAAACAAGCGATATGCACGACACTTTTTGCGGTTGGTCGAAGACCAGTCTGATTGTTTGAGTCCCGGCCGCCGCCGCACGCCAACCCCGGGAACCTTCAGAAACGAGCGCCAACTCTATCGGATAATCTGCGTCTTCCGACGTGACCTCTACCACTGCCGCACGCTCGACATCTAACCAACTTTCGCCGCGATTGCGGGCACTTTCTGTGGCAGGAGTAATAAGGCGCTTTCGCATATCTTCAGTTTACTCACCAAACCAGTAGAACACTAAGGACAATGGGGTATTTCATCTGGGGACATTATTTGTGACAATATCGCGTCAGGACAAGTCATTGCTTAAGAATCGTAAAAAAACAAAGCCGTTTGACACTAAGGAATTTCTTTCCTCCGCTGGAACATCGCGAAGTATTGCGAAGTTCAAAAAAGGGCAGGTCATCTTTTCGCAGGATGATCCTTGCGATGATGTTTTATACATTCAATCTGGAAATGCCAAGCTCAGCATTGTTAATCCTCAGGGCAAGGAAGCAGTTCTGGCGATTGTGGGACCGGGGGACTTTCTGGGTGAGGGCTGCATCATCGGAAACCCGGTACGCATGGCTACGGCGACAGCAATCGCACCGCTGAACGCGATGAGCATCCAAAAGAAAGAAATGATGCGCGTTCTACACGACGAACAGGCCTTCGCCGAGAAGTTCATCAATTACATGGTCGAACGCAACATCAAAATTGAAGCCGACCTAGTGGACCAGTTGTTCAATTCGAGCGAAAAGCGGCTGGCTCGCGCTCTTCTGATACTTGCCCGTTACGGAAAAGAAGGCGAGCCCGAAACGATAGTCGCCAAAATATCGCAGGAGACTTTGGCCGAACTGGTAGGGACAACGCGGAGTCGCGTGAATTTCTTCATGAACAAATTTAGGAAGCTGGGATTCATCCACTACAACGGCGGCGGGATGCGAATACACAGTTCACTGCTGAATGTTGTGCTACACGACTAGGGAAATTGCAAACAGTGGTTCGTAGTTTGAGCCTTTTAATACGATGAATTTGGACAAATCAAGCGATCAGTAAAACGCTCATGATCGTGGAAGCGCTTGCCGTAGGGACTCTTATCTTTGCCTCCTCGTGCTCGGGGAACCTCAATTACCTTCAGGGAAGAAAGTTTGGTTGTGCAGGATGGCATCCACGGCGGCTAGCAGCGTCGCACCTGCCTCGGACTTGCTTACGTAACCCTCTATACCAATTCTTCTGGCATCCTCGATGATATGTTTACCTTCGTGCATCGAAAGCAGAAGTATCGGTAACTCCGGTAGGGTTTGGCGAATAACCCGTGCCGCGTCGATGCCATTGAGCACAGGCATTGTAATATCTAGAATAATTAAGTCTGGTTTTAAAGCGTGCGCTTTCTCTATAGCTTCTTGTCCGTTTTTTGCTTCGCCGCATACCTCAATGTCCAAGCGAGAACTCAAGATCGCGCAAACGCCTTTGCGAACGGCTTCGTGGTCATCGGCAAGGAGGATTCGCATGGGGTCCGGCTCTCGCAAGCGCATGCCTGTGAGGAATTAATCCACGTCACCCGTTGCCAAGGTCTTTGTGGTTAGCCGCTTAGCAAATAATCGATTGGCAGAATGATGCTCGAAGCCCTCTATTGCGGCTATCAAAGAGGAGAGGTCTTCGTCGCCACCGCTTGTACTCCGGCAGCTTTAGCCAAAGATTCCAGCTTAGGCAAATCATGAAATGAGAATATTACGACTGCCGTATCAGGTGAAATTGGAAATCTGACTCGTAAGTTCCAAACTATCCATTCCGGGCATAACCCAGTCTTTTACGAGCACATCTGGCTTCAACTCAATTGTCTTTTGAAGTGCGTCAGCCCTGTGCTCGCTTCACCACAAATTTCCCAACCCACATGTTGTTGCAGCAAAACACGCAAGACAGCGCGGGTTCCATCATGGTCATCTGCGATGAGTATTCTGGTCATGGACGACTACCTCCGGGGGACTACCACGGATGTTAGTGCGGCTATTCTCGCCGATTCCATAGGGGATTTCCTGTAGACCTGATGATCAGTAGGGCACCGCACAAGACGCTTGAACGGGGCTAACACTTTTGGTAAAACACATTCGGAAAAACCACGCTAAGCCTCGCGCTGGAGGAGGGCGCATGCCAATTAAGGTCCTGCTCGCTGACGATACTGATCTCATGCGGCACGCGATCCGTAAGCTGATCACGGAAGAAAAACGAATTGAACTGGTCGGAGAAGCTTCTAACTTTGGGCAGGCCATGCAGTTGATTGCGGATATCAAGCCGGAAGTTTTGCTGCTCGATTTGCATCTTGCTGAAAAGCGCGAGTTCACCGCTGCATTAGTAAAATCGCAACTCGCTTCCGTAGAAAATGTCCTCGCCGTGTCATTCTCCAATGGCGCCGAAGCGGAGGCTCTAGCGGAAAGTTACGGCGCTAAGCTTTTACTCGATAAAATGAAATTGTTTAACCAACTGATACCGGCGATTTTGAACTGCTCTGCCTTAAGGCGTCAGGCTGGGGCCTGAGTAGATTTATGCTTAAGTTGCTATTCGGGAAACACTTCGTGGATCACTATATCCTGCCAGTTTTTGATCGTGCTAAAACTGCTCTCCATGATCGTCATCATTTTCATGGGCGTTGCTATGGTGGCTGCGCTCTGTTTCCGGCTGCTGCTTCCGTTATTTACCGTCGATATGCCTTGCCGTCGCGTTGGACCTGACTCGTTTGTGTAGTGCGCGTTCTGACCGGGAGCTTCTTCGGAATCGGCGGTAGCACTTTTGTCGTTTGCTTCGCTTTGAACGATTCGAACAACTCGTGCCGACGCTCCGTTTGAGTATATTGCGGATTTTTTATCTTCAGCCAACCACTGACAACGGAATAGGTTCCCGTTTTACGCTTCGCGACTGCCCCCTCCAAATTCCGCCGCGGGACTTCGTTGAACAAATCCACCCCCCGGCCTTCAACATATTTCCCACCCAGGACATCAGGAAGCGCGCTCTTCTCAATCAGTGCGCATAATTTTCCCTTCCGTTCGGTCAGTGGAAGTTGTCGGAGGTCGAGTCCGTTCAGATGCAGGCTGCCGTCGATCACGGCATTCTTTACCTTCAACCCAGCGAGATGAGTGCGCAATTCCGCGAAACTTTTGTAGGAATTTCTTCGGCGGGAAATTAGTTCGCAATGACCGTCAGAAATATATGCAAGTGTCCGGAAACCGTCGTGTTTTAGCTCGAATAGAAAGTCTGGATGATCGAACGGCTGCCGCACTAAAGTTAGTTTGGCCGGGTCCATCCAAGGCAGGGGGCATACAAATAGGATGCGCTCGGAGTGGAGCGGGGATAAACGAACGAAAGGCGAGCCCACTTCAAGGTTATTGCCTTGGGAGGCTGCGTCCGGGGTCACTTATTCAGGCGAGTACACGAGTTGAAAGCGTAGGTATGTAGCGGACTCGTGGCAATGAGGACAGAGTAGATTCGCACCGCGTTCGGGAAGCTCAGGTCGGTATGGCCATAGCGGATCGTAAAGAAGAATGTCGGACTGCGGATCAATTTGACTGTGGCGGAATATTTTTTTGCAATTCTGACAGTTCAAAGTCCACTGAGGCATCGGTAACTCTCTGGCGAAGGGCAGGGCTCGCTGGCAGCAATATTGCCAAAACTCAACACATTGAGGATGTTCCAAATCGAACACTGGAAACTATTCGTCAAAACGGTTTGAATTTGGTTATTCGTCGCGGCTAATATGTCGTTGAAATGTCCCAAAATCCCTAGCGACAGTAGCGGAAATACTTTCCGATTTCAGAGGCCTATACTCCAGAGTTGCGGGCAATTAAGCGTAAGTGCCTCAATGGTGAGCCGGGTAGCCGCTAAAAACCGCGATTCAACAATAATCGAGGCGGCACTGAACGAAGAATTAAACTCTTGAAAGACAAGTTAGACAAATATCTATAAGCGTATTCACGCCATGTACTAGCTTTGACCTAGTGGCTTTCCGCGCCCGACAGGACCAGATATCAACTGGCCGGGAAGAAATTCCGTCCAAGGATTGGTGCAATAGACGCACGTTATCGACTTCCGAAGGGTTTCTAACTCCTGTCCGGTTGCCACACGTACGACGTTCTCTTGGCGACATTTCGGACATTCAACAACCAGATCAACGCACTGCGTCATTCCGTCCTGCATGCGAGAACTTCTGCGAGCAAATTAGGCTGACGTTCAGGGCCGGACTATACCCTTCTTACCTTATTTCGGCCTTCGCACCGTAAATCACGATCAAAAACAAAACGCCCCGCTATCAGATTAAGGAACGGCAGGGCGTATTTCTGGACTCGGTTCCCACGCTAGAACCAACGAATCTTCTTCGTATCGTCCAGATATTCAGCGTGGCTTACAACTTCGATGTGATCGCTGGCTTTGCAAAGCGCGGCGACTTCTCCCCAACCGTTCCTCCCACCATCTCTAAAATTTGTCTTTTTATCGTCGTCTGAATGTTTTCGAATGCGTTGTAAGTTTCTATCGACTGGCGAAATAATTCTCGCGACGCGTTGGCGTTTTCCGCCGTGATTTGAACGGTTCGCATCTGTTTTAGGACGCAACACATTTCAGGCCGCTTTAACTGAAGATTTACCGGACCAAGGGTAGGAAAGTCTGCCCCACGTATCCGCATTAATGGTAGTGCGGATTGCTTACCCCGTTTATATTCGATAGATTTAATTCACACATGTCCAACGACGGTTTCGCTGAAGTACAACGGAAGCTTGAGGCGATTACTTCGGAGTTAAAGACCGCTACAGACCCAGAGCAGAGAAGAGAATTGCTGCGCGTAATGAGTCGGTTGGTGGCGGAAGCGGAACGAATCAGTGGCCAGCCACCGAAAATTAAGTCATAAGCCCATCCACCCGGTCGCCGAGGAGTCCATACAGGTTGCCCGTACACCGACACTGCGCCTTTACATGCACTTAGCTCGCCTCGGTGCGTATTTCACCAAGCCAACCGACGCAATTAGAGGGTGCTTTCCGCAACCACAAAACCAAAACGCCCACATCGGCAGTCTTAGAGATGAGGGCGCTGATGAAACGGTCCGGCCTGCGAATGCCTCTGCTATGCGCTCTTCGGAACTCCATGAGCACGAGTGGTCAAAATTCTTAATTCATCGGGAACGAGGGCCGTAGCACCATAAGTCGCTAAAAATTTGCCGCCAATCTTGGGTCGTACTTAAGAGCGTACACGTGGGTAATTTCCGCCCCAAACAGCAGGATCTGCGCCGAGTAGTAAATCCAGATCAAAAAGACGACCAGAGACGCCGCTGCCCCGTAAGCGGATGTCAAGGCTGAATGGCCCAAATAGAATCCGATGAGCACCTTGCCCACCGTAAATAGAAGGGACGTAACTGCTGCCCCCATCCATACATCGCGCCATGGAATTATAGTGTCGGGAATAAGCTTGAATATGAGGGCGAATAGGAGCGTTATCACGACAAACGAGAACACGAAGTTCATTGATTGCAAAACGACGATGGAAATAGGAAGTAACGTCCCAACGAGCCTTTCTGCGGCGGACAGGGAGGCTGTTATAACGAGCGAGGTCAGCAACAGAAATCCAGTAGCTACGACCAGACCGAGGGAGAAAACCCTGTGCCTGAGAGCCAAACTCCAGAAACTTTTTGTACTATGCACTTTCCAAATTATGTTGAGGGCATCCTGAAGCTCGTTGAAAGCGCCAGATGCACCAACTAATATCGCGATAAGGCTGAGCGCAGTTGCAAGCACCCCGAGCCCGGGCCGGTTTGTGCTTTGTAGAATTATCTCGATCGCAGTGGCTCCCTGCGTACCCATCAGCCCTTGAAACTGTCGAACGATCTCTCCCTGCGCCGCTTTATCGCCGAATACGAGACCAGCGACCGACACGGCGACAATCAGTACCGGGGCAAGCGAAAACAGCGTATAAAAAGCCAATGCTGCACCAAGCGTAGGCGCGTCGTCATCAAGCCACGCGGCACCCGCTTGTCTGAGCAGGGCCGTCAGTGTCTTCAGAAGACTAGCCGGAGATTCTTCTGAGCTTGTTTCTCCCACATTGCCGGTATAACACTCAAGGTTCCCTATTTGCCCGGTGTCGTCGCCTCCGGCTTTGCCTCGATTGTCACTTCGACTGCGGCCCCGAGTTTTAAACGTACGTCATCCCCCGCCAAATTTTGCATGGTGTTATCAACTCTAATTTCTCGATACAGGGTTTCAGCGCCTTCAACCGCAATTTGCGCTTTTTCGGGTTGGCTTCCCAAAGCAGGGATTATCTTGTCCACGGTGCCCGGAAGAGTTACAACCACGTTCTCTCCTGCGCCGCTCTCGTCTTTCAGTTTAGGGTCCATCAATTTGAGACTCCATGTCCTAGAATGAGAATTTTCGGCGAGCAACTTCGTTTTCGCCGAACGCATGATGACAACGCATCGTCACTAAAAGAATCTCATTAGCATCTCTTAAAGTGCCACAAATCGTCGAAGTAATACTGTACCGTCGGAGACAGTCGGTATGAACTGGGGAATAATTCATCGAGCGATAGGGTCAGCAATTAACGCCGAATCGGAAAAGTGGTCTCGCCGCTTTTGGCGATCAGATCGGCGAGTCCGCTAAGTCCTTTAAAATCGTTAAAATCTGAAGGGTGTTTCCGCACTGCCCTCTCCTGGCTCGCAAACTGCTGAATCTGTTGACGTGATTTTCGCGGTGTTTGCGATTTTCGGCCGGGTCTAAGACTAATGTCTTCGGGCCATCGTTTCTTCCAACGGAGAAGCTAACGGCCTGATGTCAAAAGAAAATATTCACCGTACTGCATCGTAGGACCGTTATAAGAATGATCCCGGATCACAATCTTGCGTCGCGAGCCATTACGTTGTACTAGATGAATTGCATGGACATCGGAAGGCGTCGAGCTAGCTTCAAACGTCCGTGCAGCACGCCCACCGCCGGCTTTGAGCAGCCACTGGCGTAAAATCACCCCACTTCTTAACGATACTTCCTCGAACGCAAGTCCATGGCCGCCTTTGGAAGCTCATAGACAACCTTGGCGGTTGCGGCGAACCAATCCGATTCGGCGAAGATTTTGATCGATACCCTGTGACCGACAGGTAAGGTATTCGGCATTTCCACGTAGCATTCATGAAGGCTTTATGGGCGAGCCCGGAATTGCGACTGATTTCGTGGTCTTTACCAGTGCAACACCTTTGCGTCACATTCGTGTCTCGCAGGCTTTAGGCGTACCATTCTCCTGTCGTCCCTGTGAGCGCGCTGTATGCCAAGCAAGCCTCGCGACACTCCTATCGAGCGAATTTTCCGTAGAGTCATGGGGCGCAAAATGTCCCAGCCCTCGAAGCGGTCCTGTTACACAAATCGAGTACCAAGTCGAATGACGACCCAAATGTGCTGGATTCCCGGCAGCATGTCCCAGTGGGAGAAAGAGAACCGCGTGGCGGAAGCGCGGCTTTCCTGTGGCAGAAAAAGAAGGACGCGGTCCAACCGAAAGCTGAAGAATCCTACTGTTTAGAGGCCGTACCGCCAACATTCGTGCTAAGCTCCATCCCGCGTCCCATTTAGCATCCTTCTGAACCAATCTCAGCTTGGGCAGTTCCTTGCGAAATCCGACCGACAAGCAGTGAAGAGCAACACAAAGGTAACGAGGTTAAGTCCCATGCCTAAAACCTTGGGTGATCGGTGATGACCACGACCGCTGGCCTGTCAACTAAAGCCGTGGCAGGGGCGGTGCATTGTGAAGAAACTAAGATGCTCGACAGAGTTCTGCAATTGATCCCAACCACAATTGAGATGGGGCTGTCTCCATACCATTCATATCCACTGCAATCCGAAGCTTCTTTAGATCAAGCGGTTGCGGAATTAAATGCCGCAAGGGATTCCGACGAACGTTATTCGGGAGTGCGATTTATGTCGCTCGCAGCATTGAAGCCGCTCGTGACCAAATTGCTGTGGAGTGGCAAGGCCAACAACCTAACGTATGAAGTACG
>JAUTXJ010000166.1 GCA_030838075.1 Acidobacteriaceae bacterium | reverse complement strand
TAACGATCAAACGCGAACTACCGGGCAATATATTGTTCCAGATTGGTTATGTTGGCACGCAAGGTCATCGGCTCCTGGCTATTCACGATCAAAACGCCTCGAATGCACAGACCTGCCTGGATCTTGCAGACCTCGGTCAGGGGTGCACGCCATTCGGGGAAGACTCCCAATATAGTTTCACCCTTCCCGCGGGAAGCGTGTTGCACCTGCCGTATATCGCCGGTTCGACGCCCGGGGGACCCAATGTTCCGTGTCCCATCAATCGCGTGACGACCGCTTGCACCGTCACCGGTGCGGCGGGCGGCACTCCGATCAACCTGGTAGGTTTGCGGCCGTTTTCTTCGCCTAATTGCGATCCGCTCAGTGGCATTGGATGCCCCACAGACGGCACGCCAATATTTACGAACATATTTGCCGAGGACAGCGTGGCGCACTCCAACTACAATTCGCTACAAGTACTGTTGGAGAAGCGCTATAGCCACGGATTGCAATTCCAGGCCTCCTATACTTACAGCAAGTCTCTCGACAACGCCTCCAGCTTCGAGGAACTGGTAGGCCCGACAAACTTTAATTCTACTTACGGTCCATCGCTTTTTGATGCGCGGCACCGTTTTGTTTTCAACGTCGTTTGGCAGCTGCCTGTTCCAAAAATGGAGGGATTCGCCGGCAAGGCTTTGAACGGCTGGGAAGTGTCCGGAATCTACACCTACCAGACCGGCTTCCCTATCCTCATCAGCAATTGCAACGACACTGAATTGCAAGGCACCACCCTGGGATTCGAATGTCCGGGCAGACCGAATTTTACCGGACCATTTACGACCCAGAATCCGAGAGCGACCGGTTTTGTATTTGATCCGAACCTGTTCAATAGCTGTGACAATTCCACTTGCCCGGGAGATCCCACGGCGGTACAGCTGGGCACTATCGGCAATGTGCCCCGGACGCTATGCTGCAATCCCCCGATCAACAACATCGACATGGGAATCTTTAAGGACACCGCGGTTGGCGAAAAGTTGCGCGTGGAATTCCGTACCGAGATATTCAATTTGTTCAACCATGCGCAGTTCTACGGCACGGACGGTAATTCCGCGAATACCACCTTTGGACAACCGCAAAAAGTTCGAGACCCGCGATTGCTCCAATTCGCTCTTAAGTTAATTTTCTAGCAGGCGGCCCAAAAAAGTCAGGCGAGATAGACGCCTCCCAGCCTTCGCAGAAAAATAGATGTCGGAACAGAATTGGTCCATTCTATCTGTGTGGCATGAATGGAAAACTGACTGCAGGGAAGAGACCTGTTGGCGGCAGTGATGCCGCCAGGCACGGAGAATGTATGTCGGAAAAAATGCACGAAGGATTAAAAAAAGAACTCGCTACTTACGAAAAGCGCACGCCTAAATCCGCGGAAGCTCACAAACGCGCTCTGCAACGCATCCCGCTTGGAGTGGCCAGCAATTATCGCGCCTACGATCCCTATCCCATCTTTGTGAAGAAAGGTGCAGGCAGTAAGTTGTGGGACGTCGATGGCAACGAATACATCGACCACAATTTGTGTTTTGGCGCCTTAATGGCCGGGCACTGTCATCCTGCGGTAGTCAAGGCCATCGAGGGCGCCCTGCACATCGGCACCACCTTTGGCATGCCCCACGATATGGAGTGGGAGCTCGCCGAAGAAATTTGCGCGCGCTACCCGGTGGAGATGGTGCGCTTCGGCTCTAGCGGCACGGAAGTTACCATGCACGCTTGCCGCATGGCCCGCGCGGCCACCAAGCGCGACAAAATTTTAAAATTTGAAGGCGCATATCACGGTTTGCATGACACCGCGCTGGTCAGCGTAAAACCCAAAGCGGGAGAGTACGGCGATCCTAACGCTCCGACTTCCGTACCCGGCGGCATGGGCGTTCCCAAAGCCACCATCGACAACGTAACCATCGCGGCCTTCAATAATCTGGCCAGCGTGGAAAACCGTTTTAAACAATTTCCCGGCCAGATCGCGGCGATTATTCTCGAGCCCATTTTGATGAACGTGGGCTTGTGCATGCCGCAACCCGGGTTTTTGCAGGGCCTGCGCGATATCGCCACGAAAAATGGTGCACTCCTGATTTACGATGAAGTAAAAACTGGCGCGAAATTGGCCTGGGGCGGAGCTTCGGAGTTTTTCGGCGTGAAGCCCGACATGATCTGCTTGGCAAAATCAATTGGTGGCGGCGCGCCGCTTGGAGCGTTCGGCGCCAGCCGCGCCGTGATGGATCTCATCTCGCAGCACAAGGTTTTTCACGGCGGCACCTACAACACCAACCGCATTTCCATGGCTGCCGGCCTGGCAACTTTTCGCGAAGTTTTGACTCGCGACAATTACACCCACGTCGGCAAACTCAGCAAAAAACTTGCCGAGGGCTATCGCAAAACGGTGGCTAAAGTAGGTTTGCAGGCCTACGTAGTCAGCGCCGGAGTAAACGGCGCGTTGATGCTCTACCCGCAGGAAATTCGCAATTATCGCGACTGGACCGCCATCGATGTCGATCTGTGGCGCCACTACTGGTTTGCGATGGTGAATCGCGGCGTGCTCGCGCAGCCGTACTGGTGGGATGAGCAGTGGACCATTTCGGTGCAGCACACCGAAGCCGACATCGACAAGCACCTCGCGGTGTTTGAAGAAATCGCTCCCGCGCTCGCTCAGGCGCAGCAGGAGCGCGGTGTCGCATTCGTGGGCGCGGCCGGGCATTAATTAGCTGGCTGTAACTAACGTGCATTAACTAACGTGCATTAGCTAACTAAGTCGCGAATGATTCTGGACAGCGAGCAACCCGCAGGCACGCTGCCGCTTAGCGCACCATAATCAACGCCGGGGAAATTATGTCGACGGAAGTCAGCGTGCCGCTTGTCAATGCGCGAGAAACCAGTGCGCCACATTTGCGGCGCGTCTTAGGCCGCTGGGACCTGGTTCTCCTTTTCGTCGTCGCGGTCTTCAACCTGAACGTTGTCCCTTCCATCGCCGCCAACGGCGGAGTCACCGTATGGTTATGGCTGATTTCGCTGTTGCTTTTTTTCTGGCCGCAAGGAATCGCAGTGATTGAACTGGCGCACCGTTTTCCGGGCGAAGGCGGCGTTTATTTGTGGGCCAAGGAAGTTTTTGGCGACTTTCACGGCTTTTTGTCCGGCTGGTGCTACTGGACCAACAACATGATGTACGTGCCCACCGTGATGCTCTATTTCGTGGGCGTTTCCGTGTACGCGCTTGGCGCCGGGCACGAGTCGCTGGCCGATAATAAAATTTTCGCGCTGACTGCTTCGGTGCTGCTGCTGATTATTTTGGTGGTAATGAACATCATGGGGCTGGGCGTGGGGAAGTGGATCAATAATCTCGGCGCGATTGGCACAGGCATCGCCGCCGCTGTATTGATTGGATTGGGCGTCGTCGTTTGCCTGCGCTTTGGAACGGCGGTGACCTCCGCTGATTTTGCCATTCCCGTGAATCCCCGATTCGTGCTCAATTCGTTCGGGGTAATTTGTTTTGGTCTGGTGGGACTCGAGCTGGCATCCGTGATGGGTGATGAAATTGAAGACCCGCAAAAAACTTTGCCCGGTGCGGTCGCCTGGGGCGGAATTCTTTCCGGCCTTCTCTATATCGGCGCGACTCTGACGCTGTTGATCGCCGTCAGCAAAGACAACATCAGCGTGTTGCAAGGAATCGTGCAGGCCGTCAGGCACATGGCCACGCGTGTTGGCGTGCCTTGGATCGTCGCGCCCTTCGCGTTTATGTTGAGCATTTCGATTGCCGGTATCGGATCGGCGTGGCTGGGCGGCTCAGCAAGAATCCCTTTTGTCGCGGGTTTGGATTCCTATATGCCCGCGTGGCTCGGTAAAATTCATCCCAAGTATGCGACTCCATACGCCGCGCTGATCGTGCATGCCTCGGTCTCCATGATTCTGGTGATTATTAATTTCAGTTTCACTGGCGCGGGCGTACAGGAAACCTTTCAAAAGCTTTTGTCGCTGGCAGTAGTGCTGCAGCTCGTGCCCTTCCTTTACATGTTTGGCGCCCTGTTAAAGATGGCGGAGCAGAAGCCTTTCGTGCGGGGACGCTACAGCCGGACGACGTTGTTGCTCGCCGGAGCCAGCGGATTACTCACCACTATTCTTGGTATAGCCCTGGCGTTCTTTCCCGCACAGCAGATTACCTCGCTGCGCTCCTACGAACTGTGGATGTTTGGCGGCACGCTGTTTTTTATCGGCCTCGCGGCATTTTTCTTTTTTGTGTACGGCCGCCGCAAAACGGCGCGAAAACTGGCCGCCATGGCGCCGGGTATTTAAGGTTTTCGTTGGACGATTTATAAATGTATGTGACAGCACGCGACTTTGGAGGCAGTTATGCTAGGCACGGTGAAGGCGGAAGTCCGAACATACAAGAATTTCGTGAATGGTGAATGGGTCGCCGGCAGTTCCGGCGAAACTTTTCCGGTTTATGACCCCTCCACGGAAGAAGTCATCGCCCAGGTGCCTTCATCGAACGCTGCCGACGTCGATCGCGCGGTAAAGGCGGCGCGCGCCGCGTTTGATTCTGGTCCGTGGGGCCAGACCAACGCCGCCGACCGCGGCCGAATTTTATTCAAGCTCGCGGAAAAAATCCGGCAGAACACCGCCATGCTTGCGGAACTCGAATCCCGCAACTCCGGCAAGCCCATTGTCGAAGCCGAATTCGACATCGCCGACGTGGCTACCTGTTTTGAATATTACGGCGGCCTGGCCAACAAAGTTATGGGCCATGTAAATCCCGTGCCTGCCAATGCGCTCAGCTTCACGTTGCGCGAGCCCGTCGGCGTTGCGGGCCAAATTATTCCCTGGAATTATCCGTTGTTAATGGCCGCGTGGAAGCTCGCTCCTGCGCTCGCGGCGGGCTGCACGTGCGTGCTCAAACCTGCGGAACAAACTCCCCTCACCGCGCTCGAATTTGCCAACTGGTTCGCAGAAGTGGGCTTGCCGCCCGGCGTCGTCAATATCGTGAATGGTTTTGGCGAAACCTGCGGCGCGGCGCTCGTCGCGCACCCTGGCGTAGACAAAATCGCCTTCACCGGCAGCGCTGCCGTCGGCAAACTGATCGTCAAGAGCGCCGCGGACACCTTGAAGCGTGTAACCCTGGAGCTAGGCGGCAAATCGCCAAATATTTTCTTCGAGGGCGCCGATTGGGAAGCCGCCGTGGATGGCGCGCTGTTCGGCGTGTTCATTAATCAAGGCGAAGTCTGTTCCGCAGGCAGCCGCATCCTGGTAGAAAAGAAAATCTATTCCAAGTTTGTCGAAGCCATGACGGAAAAAGCCAAACGCATCCACCTTGGCGCCCCGCTCGAGCGCGACACAAAAATGGGGCCACTGGTCAGCAAGGAGCAATACGATCGCGTCAGCTCTTATCTGGAAATCGGAAAGAAAGAAGCCAAGGTCGCGATCGGCGGCGGCCGACCCAAACAATTTGGCAAAGGTTACTACGTCGAGCCCACCATTTTTTACGACGTCGACAACAATGCTCGCATTTCCCGCGAAGAAATTTTTGGGCCCGTCGCTTCCGTAATTCCTTTCGACGATGAAGCCGGAGCGATTCGCATTGCCAACGACACGCCCTATGGATTAGCCGCCGCAGTCTGGACCCGCGATATTTACAAGGCCTTTCGCGTGGTGAAAGCGGTGCGCGCCGGAATTGTCTGGGTCAATCACATGCAGCCGACTTACGTGGAAGCCCCCTGGGGCGGATACAAACAATCCGGATTCGGCCGCGAGTTGGGTCCCTGGGGTCTGGAAGAATATCTCGAAACCAAGCAAGTGTTCGTCAATCTCGACGAAACGCCTATCGCCTGGTATTAGCTTCAAAGGAAAGAGAACATGAGTACCATTCAGCTTCGAACAGAAATTCCCGGGCCGCGTTCCCGCGCTTTAATGGCGCGACGCGAAGCGGCCATCCCGCGCGGCCCTTATCATTCCACGCCTATTTTTGCAGCCAAAGCCGAAGGCGCCATTCTGGAAGACGTCGACGGCAACCGCTTCATCGACTTCGCCGGCGGCATCGGCTGCGCGAATATGGGACATCGCAGCGCTCCGGTTATGGCCGCGATTCGCGAGCAGATCGAAAAATATTTGCATCTATGCTTCAGCGTGACGCCTTATGAGCCCTACGTCGCTGTAGCGGAAAAGTTAAACGCGCTGGCGCCCGGCAAATTCCCTAAGAAAACCTTCATCGTCAACACCGGCGCGGAAGCAGTGGAAAATTCCATCAAGATCGCTCGCGCCTACACCAAGCGGCCTGCGGTGATTTGTTTCAACGATGCCTTTCACGGTCGCACGCTGCTGGCCATGTCGCTAACCAGCAAAACGAATCCCTACAAAGCGGGATTCGCGCCCTTCGTAAACGACATTTATCGCATTCCGTACGCCTATTGCTATCGCTGTTCGTACAATCTCACTTATCCGTCGTGCAAAATGACCTGTGCACACGCGCTCGAAGACGCCTTTAAACGGCTTGTGCCCGCCGAGTCGGTCGCTGCGGTGATCGTGGAGCCGATTCTCGGCGAAGGCGGCTTCGTCACTCCGCCCAAAGAATTTTTCGGCATCATTCAGGAGATCTGCCGCAAACACGGCATCGTTTTCATCGCCGATGAAGTGCAGTCGGGGATTGGCCGTACTGGAAAGTTCTTTGCCATCGAACATTATGGCGTGGAACCCGACCTGATTGTCACCGCGAAATCGCTGGGCGGCGGTCTACCGATCGCCGCGGTTACCGGCCGCGCGGAAATTATGGACGCACCGGGTGTCGGCGGGCTTGGCAGCACCTTCGCCGGCAATCCGGCATCGTGCGCCGCTGCACTGGCGGCCATCGAAATGATGGAAAGCAGTGAGTTGCTGCAGCGTTCTACCGCGATCGGCAAAACATTTGAGGCTCGTGCACGCCAGTGGCAAAAAAAATGGCCGCTGGTCGGCGAAATTCGCGGCATCGGCGGAATGTGCGCCATCGAATTGGTGCGCAACCGCGAAACCCGTGAACCTGCTGATGCCGAGACCAAAGACATCGCGCATTATTGCTACGAGCACGGTCTCATCACCATCACGGCCGGCACCTACAACAATGTGATGCGTGTCCTAATGCCGCTGGCAATCACCGACGAGCAGCTGGATGAAGGTTTGCGTGTTATGGAAGCGGCACTTGCCGCTGTGTCGGATCGCGCGCCTGCGCTATCCCACGCTTAGCGCTGCATCAAAAACCGGCGCGCAATCAGTTGCCGTCGGAGGCTAACAACTATTTGTTGATGTCCTCTTTGTTCTCCAGACGCTTCAACATCGGCTGCAGAAACGTTTTTTGCTGATCAGGCGCGGCCGCAATGGATAATTTCATTTCCTTCACAGCTACGTCGAAGTTTCCGGAAGCGGACGCGACCCGCGCCGAGCCGACATGTGTAATCCAATGATCAGGAAACTGCTTGGCATCCCGGCGATACAATTCGAATGCTTTATCTTGCTGTTTCTGCCGTTGCAATCCGCGCGCATAAACATATAACTGGATGGCGTTCGCTTTATCGAGTGCCAGCGTGAGCATCGCCGCGACTTCCTGTTTTTTACCCATGGCGTCGAGGATCCGCGACTTCGTTTCCAGGTTTTCAAAACGCTCTTCATTCTGGATGGAAGTGTCCTCCCACTTCAGTGCTTCATCCAGTTTGTAGTTGTTGTCCAGATTCCAGTTCGCGGCTTCGTCATAACCCGCCCAGGTAAATCCGCCGGTATTGCGTAGCTGGTTCAGGATGCTGCGCTCGACAATGGCGTTGGTGTCCACTTTAATGTGGAACGGGACGGCGACTTTGCCCCAGCGCATCGTCACCGTCGCGGAGTCGACCTTCATGTCATCAAACGTGTAAGCCAGCGAATCGCGATTTTCCTCGGCAGCCGGTTTTACATTGACGCGCAGAGCATCTTCTTTTTCGTCATAACTAAAACTGCCCCACGAAGTGGAATTCTTCGAAAATATAATGGTCCACTGATCGGCGTTGGGGATCATGTGCAGTCCGTAAGCGCCTGCAGCGAGCGGATGGCCTTCGACGTTCGCATCATCGGTAAAAGAAATCGTTGTATTTTCGTTCGCGCCGGCGCGCCACACCTTTCCGTACGGCACAGTTTTTCCGAACAACTCGCGGTCTCCGGCGATGGGGGAGTGGTACACGATGGTGATGTCCGTGAGGCCGACGCGTTGCGTGACCTGCGCTCGTTGGCTGAGCCTGGGGAGATTTAACTCTGTAGCCTGGCTCCCATTTTTAAATTGCGCGCGCGCTGGTTGCGTTCCCGCAATCACAGCAAACAACACAGCGATGCTTACCCCGCACAAATTACGCATAGAAGCTCCTTTCGTATCGAACATTTTGCCCACGAACATTAGCGATCAGTAAAAGGGTGGAAGGACGCGCAGAAGTGCCGCTGTCCACTTGATAGACATAGACGTGCGAAAACTTAAACCGTAAGCAGAATGGCGGGATTCCAACGTTTGCACCTGTGGCAAACGCAGTTCGTTTACAAAATGGTTTGCAAAATTGCGACCGGCCCTGGCCCTGGCGCCGGATGTATAAACCGGATTTATAAATTGGTTAGAATTGTAAAATTAATTCGGCGGCTTTGCTAAAAACTCATCCCTATTTAATCCACACCGTTTTTATATTTGTAAATTCACGAATGCCGTTGATACTCAATTCGCGGCCATGTCCTGAACGCTTCACTCCGCCGAACGGTACGCGCGGATCCGAAGCCACCATCTGGTTGATAAAAACCATGCCGGCTTCCAACTCCTTGATGAACAAATCGCGCTCGCGGTCATCATTGGTCCACGCGCTGGCCCCCAAGCCGTACCGGTGATCGTTGGCCACCCTGACTGCATCTTCAGGACTCTTAACTCGAAATAGCGAAGCAACTGGCCCGAACAATTCTTCGCTGCCCGCCGGCGAACCCTTGGGCACATTTGTGAGCACCGTCGGTGGATAAAAATACCCCGGCCCTCCGTTCGGCTTTCCACCCGTTAAAACTTTCGCGCCTGCGTCGATGGATTTTTGCACGTCGGCCTGCAGCGATTCTACGGCGCTTGCTGTAGCCAGTGGCCCGACATCCGTCTTCGCGTCCATCGGATCGCCAACCTTCAACGATTCCATTTTGCTTACGAACGCTCGCTCAAATTTGTCGGCGATTTCATCCGCGACAATGAAACGCTTCGCCGCGATACACGATTGCCCGTTATTTCCCACTCGCGCTTTCACGGCAGTAGCCACCGCGTCATCCAGATTCGCACTGGGCATCACGATAAAGGGATCGCTGCCACCCAATTCCAGCACAACTTTTTTGATGCGCTTCGCAGCAGACATGCCCACTTGCTTGCCCGCTTCTTCGCTGCCCGTAAGCGTGGCTGCCTGAATCCGCGGATCATTTAAAATTCCATCCACTTCTTTAACGCCGATCAGCAACGTCTGAAAGGCGCCCTCCGGGAATCCTGCGCGCAGCATGATCTCTTCAATTTTCAGCGCACATTGCGGAACGTTCGAAGCATGTTTCAGCACCCCGACATTCCCGGCCATCAATCCCGGCGCGATAAAACGAAATACCTGCCAGAAGGGATAATTCCACGGCATCACCACCAAAATCGGACCAAGCGGCTGGTAATGCACGTAGCTGCGGCTGGCGGTGGTCTCGATTACCTCGTCAGCCATAAATCGCTCCGCGTTTTCCGCGTAATAGCGGCAGCCCCACGCCGATTTCACCGCTTCGTCTACTGCGGAGCGATACGTCTTGCCCATCTCCAGGGTCATCAACTTGCCGAGCGATTCTTTTTCGTTCTCCAGTATGTCCGCCGCCTTATTCATCAAGCGCGCGCGTTCGGCAAAGCTGGTCTTGCGAAATGTCTCAAAGGCCTTCGCCGCCAAGGCCAGTTTCGCTTCGATCTGCGAAGCCGTGAGCGGCTCAAACGTTTTTAAGACTTCTCCCGTTGCGGGATTAATAGACGCGATTGCCATGATTAGCTGGGGCCTCCGACGGCTGGATTGGTATGTGCGGTTCGGCTTCGTTGTATTCGTGCTTATAAATTATATGTCGAAAGCCTTTCGGAAAGGCAGTTTCGACGAGCTGCGAATAAATCTGATCGCTCCTACCAATACCAGACTAGAAAAATGGGGAATTCACCGGATTGGGCTCCCCCGCAAATTAAAGTGAATATTGTCTCCGTTGGGGACGTATGCACTCACAACCACAAGGTGCCTTTTCCAAACGCAAAATCTTGAAAGCCTTGATAGCCGTCGGCTTCGCGAGCCCCTCGCGACCGGCCCGAAGCGGTGCCGCAACAAGTTTCTACGCCATTTTCCGGATGGTTTCTCCGATCAGAAATATATCGATTGGGAGCGCGGTTATAAATGGGCCGCGCACCAACGCTGGCAGGAAATACTTGGCCAGGAGGAGCACCGCGCGCTGATCCTTCCGTACTCCTGGATTTCGTGGCCGTTGTGCGCCACGAGCTTCGCGATCTTCGGCCCCGTGACATCATCGATATTCAATCATTCCTCTGGGTGCAGGGCTCCGACGAGTATCCCGGATAATCGCCACCAGTACAGCCGCGCCAAAAAATTATCTGAAAACGAAAAGCACCCCACCCAGGGAGTGCCTTTTCCCTATTAATTGTAGACGTCCTACTTCTTTGCCGTGCCCTGGGTTCTAGCGTTGTCGGCATAGATTTACTTCGCGAGCGCGAAGCCCATCGCCCCGCTAATGTCGTCGTTTGGCGTTGTCCTGTATTGGCGACACTGTTAGGGTTGCTTCTGATGCTCGTTGCGGATGCTCTCAAAGGTGTGAAGAATCAAGTAGGCCACTTCAGCTTGAATGCGTTGGTCCATGTTTGCCACCGCAGCATAATGCAAACTTTCGTTGACCTCCGGTTGCTCCAAGAGGCCCGCCGCTTGACCGCAATACCACGGACGAAACACGCGCGAGCTCCACATAAATCCCGCTTCGGAGCCGCTGCCGTTAACCCGCGTGCCGTTGACGTACAACACCAGATCATACGGAACCTTGTCCACCAGCTGGACATCCTGCACCGCTTTTAGATTCTTCGCATAGGTTGCCACGATCGCTTCAGGAGTGGCTTTTTCCGTCCAAAAATAAATGCGAATCTTGCCGCTGCGAGGCCCCAGGTTAACGCACGGAGACCGCCCGCCGGTCGATAACGCGGAAGCCAACCCAGGCGGAAGACTTGGCGCGCCGGTCACGGAACTGGCTCCCCCATTGGAGCCGTTCAACCCATTTGAATTCGCATTGTTCGCGTTGCCGCCGCCCTGATCCTGAACACTGGTGCCCTGGTCGCTGCGAATCTCATTTCCGGTGGTGTTGCCGGCATCACCGACGCTGCCGGTATTCGCTGCCGCCTGATTTTGCGAGTCCTGCGCCGTCGCGCTGGGCGATTGCCCGGCCTTTGAAACGCTGATCGACGTTGCCTTACGCCACGGTAAGCGATGCGCGGCCACGCCAATCGCAAGCAGCACCAGGACGCCGGCCAACGCGCCCACCACAACCCACCGCCAATATCCACCCGCGGAAAAAAAGTCTGTGTTTAAATTCCAGCCCGTGCTGTGCTCGTTCCAGGCCGCAACTACGTCAGCATATTTTTTATCTGGAGTTTTAGGCGGAGTCTTGAACGAGTCGACCAAGTTCTGAACGAGGTCGTCTTTCCCTTTGCCGGGCGTCTCAACATAGGTTTGAGTCGCCGCTTCAGTCTTCTTCTCATTTGGACTAGGCGGCTGGACGCGCGGTTTGCCGGGCGCCTCAAGTTTCGTTTGGCTCGTTACCTCAGACTTAATCTCATTGCGCGGCTCGACGGCCGTCGTAGCCGGCGCATTGAAAGCCGCTTGGTGATCTGCGTCCAATACAATTGCTGGCCGCGCCGCCTCCGCCGAAGCAGTTTTCATCGCGATCCATTGCCTGATCTGCTCGCGCGCCGCCTCGGGAAGATCGACAAATGTCACGCCAACTTTTTTCGCGGACTCATCTCGCCAGGTGACCCGCCCTTTGGCTTCAAAGTGGCGTCCCAGCTCCGACATTTCGAAGTCGACATCCACATATTCGCCGGGAGGTTCCGAGCCGACCAGATCCAGCGCGACCCCGCCTTCGCTAACGTCATTCAATATCCCGTCGTTGCCCGAGCCGCCCAGCAACACGTATAGCCGCGGTCTGATCGCTCGCCGCTGGTGCACACGGCGATCCGCACCGTTCGCCCCAGGCACCCGCCCGCCGCCGTCATGAGTTGAATTACCCATTACGCCGATGTTACGTGATGGTGAAAACGCATTCAACGCCAGTATCACGCCAATTTCCCGTCGGTCACCCGGACCCGGCTCCTCGTGCTTGACTGTCACGGAAGTTGAGCCTATAGGTAGGTAGCAGGCGCTAATCCTACCCGGTG
>JAUTXJ010000138.1 GCA_030838075.1 Acidobacteriaceae bacterium | reverse complement strand
AAACAAGCCCTGCAATAGTGACGCCGCCAAAAGAAAAGCGATGAATGGAGCGGCCATGTGTCCAAGCGCGAGTCCGGCAAATGCCGCGACGTACAGCACAAGGCGCAACTCTTCGCGCAAATTGTGTGGCGATCAATCCGCCGGCAATCGCTCCAGCCGCCCATCCGGATTCGAGATAGCCCAAGCCGCGTGCCCCGGCATGAAGAACATCGCTGGTGAGCGCCACGACCATCACGTTGGCGCTGACTACTCCGGCCATCAAGATGGAATGTGTGATTCCCAGAGCGCGTACCAGCGGCTGCTGCTTGAGGTACTGAAAACCTTCGCGGAGGTCGGCATACATCGCGAGCGAAATTCCAGCTTCGGCCACTTCCGGATTTTCTCCCGTCGAAAGCGCTTCGGCAGTGGCCTCGGTGGCCTCGGAATATTCGCGATATTTTTGATGATCGCGCGGCGACACATAGCCGCGGCGAACTTTGTACAAACAATACGCGGAAACAAAGTAGGTCAACCCATCGATCGCCAAGATTCCGGCGATGCCCGCGCGATCATAAGTAAAACCCACGAAGGCTCCCGCGATGAGCAGCCCGCTCTGCACGCCGATAAGCACAGCCGCATTGGCGGCGGTGAATTGGCTCGGCGGAATAACTTCCTGTACCAGGGCATTGACGGTAGCCCAGTACATCGCGGAGGCGACGCCGGTAACAAGAGTCATCAGGTATAAATGCCAAAGCGCGAGATGGCCATGCCAGGCGATGTATGCTGTCGCCAATACCGTTATGCCGCGCGCCAGATCGAGTGCTACGCCAAGGTAGCGGCGGTCGAAGCGATCAATCAGAACGCCGCCGATGAACGGGATGAATAAGCCGGGCACCGTGACCACGATGACTTGCAGGCTGACTTTTACCGTGGAATGGGTTGCGGCCATGATGTACCAGCTTACGCCGGCAAAATTCATGCCGCCGCCGAAGAGGGAAATGAACATGGCGGTGAAAAAATAGCGAAAGCCGCGCTGGGCCCAGATGAGCGTCCAGTCGATGCGGTTGGTGGCAGCTGTAGCCATGGGGAAAGATTAGTTTACTATTGCGGCGATTCGGGTAGGGCGAAAGCTGCGCGCCCCGTGCATTGAAAATTGCAATATTGATCTTTAGCTTCTTGCGGATGGAAAGGGGATTTATGGGCAGCGAAGTGAAGTGCCGGGTTCGCTCCGGCAAACAGGAATCGGATGGCAAAGCGTTGTTGGAGACTAGCGAAATAATTTTTCGCGGTGATTTCCGGTTGAAGATTCCGTTCACGACGATTCTGTCAGCCAAGGTTGTGGGCGATGAATTACAGCTGGAGACCGCAGCGGGTGTGGCGATATTTGAGTTGGGTGCCTCAACTGCCGAAAAATGGCGAGAAAAGATTCTGCATCCGAAAACCAGGATCGAAAAACTTGGTATCAAGCCGGGGACGAGAGTCTCGTTGATCGGTTTCGAAGATCAGGATGAAGAATTTCTGAAGGAGCTACAAAAGACAGAAGCGGTAATGACCGCTGCAAAAAATGGCCTGCCGAAAGAGTGCCATTGTATTTTGTTGCGAACGGACACGAAACAACAGCTCGCACAAGTTGCGAAAATTGCCAGAAAGATGCTCGGTGCGGTGGCGCTGTGGATTATTTATCCAAAGGGACAGAAGCATATTACCGAGGGCGACGTTTTTGCGGCTGGGCATAAGGCAGGACTGACCGATATAAAGGTTGTCGGGTTCTCGGCCACGCAAACGGCGCTCAAGTTCGTCATCCCGGTTAAGAAACGCTAGCCCCTTTCCATAGCAGCAAAATACGTGAACTGACAAAGAGTGGAAATGATGCGGAGTTTTTGTGTTCCGCGATGGGATTTTCGTGTCTATGATGGCCCGAGGGTGGATGAGTTTCAAAGTATGAGTGAATTGCTTGATGTTCGCGGGCTTACTGTGGATTTGCCCACCGCGCGAGGGTGGGTGCGTCCCGTGAACGAAGTGTCTTTACGCATCGGCGCGGGCGAATCGCTGGGTCTTGTTGGCGAATCGGGCAGCGGCAAAACGATGATGGCGCTGTCGCTGATGGGGTTGTTGCCGCCAGGAGCGCGAGTGAGTGGCGAGGCCATCCTTTCACCAGCCAATTCGGCGCCAGAAAACCTGGCGGAGTTAGACGAGGCGCGCTGGCGGCGATTGCGTGGCCTCGACGTAGCAATGATCTTCCAGGAACCAATGACCTCGCTGAATCCGGTGATGCGAGTTGGAGATCAGATTGCCGAAGCCATTGCCGCACACTTCCCGAACACAAATAAGGAGAGGATTAATTATTGGGTGCTCGAAGCGCTCCGGCTCGCGGCCGTGCCGGAACCGTCGGTGCGCGCCGGACAATTTCCGCACCAGCTTTCAGGCGGGTTGCGGCAAAGAGTGATGATTGCCATGGCCATCGCCGCGGGCGTGAGCGATTCCGAAGATGAAGCGCCAACGCTCGAACTTCGCAAGCCCGGGATACCGCTGACCAAGCCGCGACTGTTGATTGCGGATGAACCTACCACCGCACTGGATGTAACGGTGCAAAAGCAAATTCTCGAATTGCTGGACGGACTGCGGCGAAGACTGGGTCTGGGCTTGTTATTTATCACTCACGACTTGGGAGTGGTGGCACGAGTGGCCGACCGCGTGGCGGTAATGTACGCCGGCCGCATCGTGGAACAGGGCAGAGTTGGCGATGTGCTTCGCACGCCGCGTCACCCGTATACGCAAGGACTGATCGCGGCATCGCCAACGCTCGAGCGCGGACGGCTCTCGCCAATTCCTGGAATTGTGCCGCAACTTACCGAGCTTCCGCCGGGATGTTCTTTCGAACCGCGTTGTCCCGTGCGAATGCCCGAATGCCGCCTTGCGGTGCCGGAATTGCGGGACGCAGGACATCATCATGTGGCGCGCTGCATCCTGGTCGGAAATGCAAATGAAGTTGCGCTGAAGCAATAGCATTAAATCGGTGATGGGAGAGTTTTATTTCCATCTTTCTTAGCGTGCGAAAACTGTCGAAGAAATATAACCGCAGCGGAGGCCCGTTCAAACGCGCTTCCGAGCAGGAACAGTTTATTGCGGTGGATCACGTCAGCTTCGAGGTTACTCAAGGCGAAACGTTCGCAGTGGTGGGCGAAAGTGGCTGTGGCAAGACCACTCTGGCTCGCATGCTTTTGCGATTGATAGAGCCTGATGGCGGTCAGATCCTCTTTGCGGGACGCGATCTGCTTGCTCTGTCGGCCGCGGAACTGCGTGCACACCGTCGCGAGATGCAGATGATCTTTCAAGATCCATTTGCTTCCCTCGATCCGCGCATGCGGGTCGGCGAAATAGTCGGGGAACCGCTAGCTATTCACGAGCCGAAGCTTTCCAAAGCTGAGCGAGCGCCGCGCACCTTAGCAATTCTAGAGAGGGTGGGACTACGAGCGGACGCACTGCGTCGCTACCCGCACGAGTTTTCAGGGGGCCAACGCCAAAGAATTGGAATTGCGCGCGCGCTAATTCTCCGGCCCAAGTTGATCGTGGCCGACGAACCGGTTTCCGCGCTGGATGTTTCCGTGGGCGCGCAGGTATTGCTGCTATTAAGAGAATTGCAGTCGGAATTTAACCTTACTTATGTTTTTATATCGCACAGCCTGCCAGTCGTGGCGCAGCTCGCAACGCGCATTGCAGTGATGCGCGGTGGGAAATTCGTCGAGCTGGGCGAAGCTGAACAGGTTTTGCATCAGCCCGCGCACGAATACACCCGCGAACTCCTGTCCGCGGTTCCGGCGCTTCCAGTAGCTTAAATTTTTGATCTGCTGTAATTTACTTGCGCTTTTCGGCGTACTGGCTACATCAGCCAGGTTTAGGCAACTTTCATTGCGCGCCTCCACGCTTGGCGTAGTTCGTTCAAGTCCTCTTGGCGCTGACTCGCACGAGGAGATTCATGTGCACCAACCTAGTAGCAGTCCCCGAAAGCCAGCCCACAGGCCAGCCTGAAACCGGCGCGTTAGGTCGAATGACTGGCATAATCGTCAGCCCCACACGCACGTTTGCGGAAATTGCGCGGCGCCCCACGTGGGTGGTGCCGTTCCTCACTCTTTGCGTGTTAAGCATTGTGGTCTCCGGACTGCTCGCCCAGAAAACGGACTGGCGCAGTTTTTTTGAACGGCAGATGAGCAAGAATTCGCGATTCGATCAAATGCCGCAAGACCAAAAAGACAACATCCTGGAAAAACAGGTGAAGTACGCGCCCAAATTCGCGTTTGCCATTGGCGTGATCTTCACGCCGATTTTTGTGTTGTTTATCACACTGGTATATTGGGGAGCATTCAATCTTTTCAACGGGGCCGCGCTAACCTTCAAGCAAGCTTTCGGCATGGTTTCGCACGCCTTCGTTCCGTTGATCATCAGCAGCCTGTTGGCAACTATCATTCTGCTGATTAAGCCTCACGGCGATGTGGACCCCGAGCATTTTCTGGCCAGTAACCTGGGTGCGTTTTTGCCGGACGACGCACCGAAGTGGCTCGTAGCCTTGGGCCAGTCGCTGGAGCTGTTCTGGATATGGACCTTGGCGCTGGTAGCGCTCGGCTTTTCCGCCGCAAGCCCCAAGAAAATTAAACCGGCGGGCGCGTTCCTTACCGTGTATGGCTTGTGGGCCGTGTGGGTTTTATGCAAAGTGGCCTGGGCAATGTTTTAACAGCGCCGGCTGCTAAACTGCGTAGGTGAATTTTTCGTTTGAAATAAAAAAGACCGATGCGACCGGCGCGCGCCGCGGCCACCTAACTACCCCGCACGGACAAATTGAAACCCCGGCATTCATGCCGGTGGGCACCGCCGCAACAATTAAAGCTCTGACCCACGAAGCGCTGGAAGAACTGGGCGCGACCATCATCCTCGCCAACACCTATCATTTATATCTACGCCCGGGACACGAATTGATTCGAAAGCTGGGCGGCCTGCACCAGTTTATGTCCTGGCAAAGAGCGATTTTGACGGACTCCGGCGGATACCAGGTATTTAGTCTGTCCGCGTTGCGAAAAATCACCGATGAAGGTGTCACGTTTCGATCGCACCTGGATGGTTCCGAACATTTGCTGGGTCCAGAAAAGGCTGTCGAGGTGCAGCTAGCATTGGGGTCCGACATTGCCATGGTGCTGGATGAATGCATCGAGACGCCCGCGCCGCGAGAAAAGGCGGAAGCCGCGTTGGTTCGGACAACGCAATGGGCCAAACGATCGCGGCGGCATTTCTTGGCCAATGAAGGTTCGTATCCAGGCGTTAAGCAGTGGCAATTCGGAATTGTCCAAGGCGCGACATTCGCGGATTTAAGGCGCGAAAGCGCCCGGCAATTGCTCGATCTGGATTTTCCCGGATACGCCGTGGGCGGACTTGCGGTGGGCGAGCCTCACACCATGACATGTGAAATGACAGGCGAGGTGACCGGATTGCTGCCCGCCGATCGGCCTCGATATTTGATGGGCGTCGGCAAACCGGAGCAACTCGCTGATTACGTAGCGCTGGGTATCGACATGATGGACTGTGTGCTACCCACCCGGGCGGCCCGGCACGCCTGTCTATATACCAGCGAAGGCCGAGTGCTCATCAAAAATGCGCGCTTCGCCGCGGACACCCGGCCGATCGATCCGCAATGCAGCTGTAGCGTTTGCAAACGTTACACGCGCGCGTATCTGCGTCATCTTTTTGCAGCCGGAGAAATCACCGCGTCAATCCTGGCCACCCACCACAATATCCACTTTTACCTTGACATCATGCGGCAAATCCGAGAGGCTATCGAGTTCGGGAACCTCGCAAAATTCTCAG
>JAUTXJ010000133.1 GCA_030838075.1 Acidobacteriaceae bacterium | reverse complement strand
ACCGCGTCCGGCCCGCAAGCCCTCGCATTACGCGTTTACGTCGGCCCCAAAGATTACGACGAGCTGAAGCACATGAATCCGCAGCTCCACGGCCTCGTAAATTTTGGCTGGCTGGAATTCATCGCCGACCCGATCTTCCACATGCTCAAGTGGCTGCACAAATATATTCCCAACTGGGGCTGGGCCATCGTCGTTCTCACGCTGGTCATCAACATGGCCCTGTTCCCTCTGCGCATCTCCAGCTACAAAACCACCATGAAGATGCAGCGCGTCGGCCCCGAAATTAAAGCAATACAGGAACGCTACAAAAAATATAAATTGAACGATCCGCGCAAAGCGGAAATGAACAAAGAAGTGATGGCCGTCTACAGCCGCGAGGGAATCAATCCCGCCGGCGGCTGCTTCCAGATGTTCCTGCAGATGCCCATTTGGTTTGGCTTGAACAATGCCCTGCGATTCGCCATCGAAATGCGCCATGCGCGCTGGTTCGGCTGGATCACCGACCTTTCCGCGCGTGATCCGTATTACGTTTTGCCGGTCATGATGGGCCTCTCCATGTACCTGGTCTCCAAAATGACTCCCATGACCTCCACCGATCCGCAGCAGCAAATGATGATGAAAATCATGCCCGTAACCATGGCCGGTATTTTCATGATTTCCCCAATTTCCAGTGGCTTGGCGGTGTATATTCTCACCAGCAGCATCGTGGGCATCGGGCAACAGTGGTACTTGAATCGCCACCACCCGGTAATCGCTGCTCCAGTTACAAAACCGGTTCGCGGCAAAAAATCATAGGCGAAAAGAACCGCTCGTAATCGCACCACTTCGTTCCAGGGGCCGATGATTCCGAATCTCATTCACGATGGCAAGTTGGACCGCGTCGCAACCGCCGCAGCTCTGCAAACCTTTCTGGACGATAGCGTGCGTACCGCAGGCCTCGACTTAAAAGTGAACGTCCGTGCGGTTCCCGCGGAAACCACCGGCCTGGAAGGCCATGCTGAAGTAATCGCCGACCTCGACGGAAAGGACAAAGACATCCTGCTGGAGCGAAACGCCGAAGTCCTGAAAGCCATCGAACACCTGGCTTTCCGCGCGCTTCGGCTTGAGCCCGCCTTCCACGAAAAAATCCACGTCGATTGCGCCGGCTACCGCGCGCTGCGCTTCGAAGAATTACGCATGACCGCCAAAGTTGCCGCAGAACGGGTGGAGGCCTCGCGCCAGCCGTTCCGCCTCAATCCCATGTCCTCGCGCGAACGCCGCATCGTCCATCTCGCTCTCAAAGACATTCCCGGCGTCCGCACCGAAAGCATCGGCATGGGCGAAGAACGCCAAGTCGTAATCCACCCCGCGGACAAATCCGCCAAAGCCCCCGCCTAGTTTTTACCAATCAAAATTACGCGGACGGTGCCTCACCCTCGATTTTTAGGGTGGGTCTTTCAATTGAACTTCTGCTTCCTGCTTTCGCCGATCGTCGCAGTGCCAGCGTGGTGAGCTCGAACTAATCCGCGACGTCACGCACTGAGGCCGTTTGAAATTAGCGTCCGATTTCCGATTCCCCACGCAACTGGAGTACAATCTCGCGCCATGGCCAAACGCAAAATGAAAAAATCCCGCACTCCAATCAAGCGCAAGTCTTCTCGTCCAAACAAACCCGCGAAGCTCCCCAAAGACGCGGTCGCCCTGGTGGTAGCGATGCACGCCAAATCCGGCCAGGAGCTGCTCCTCCAAGCCGAACTCACCGCCTTAGTCCGTCCCACAAGAAATGAAGAAGGCTGTCTCTTGTACGACCTTCACCGTTCCACCGACGTCTCCGGTGATTTTTTATTTTATGAAATTTGGGCCAGCCGCGAAGCTCACGCCGCCCACAAACAAACCCCGCATTTTTTGCGCTGGAACGCCCGTAAGGACAACCTGTTAGCCTCGCGCGAATCAACCTTCTGGAAGAAAATTGCCTAACTATTCGACCGTGCAAAAAAAAACTCTGGAGGGGGCGCAAGTCTGCACCGGAAGACGGTACACCGCGGTTAAAGTTCTGGCTTCCCGGCCCCTCGTCCATTAATCGGTAGTCCGTGCTAGGCTGTGCTCCACCGGGAAGCAAAGAATATGTGTGGATATGTCTTCCCTGAGAGTTTCGCGCGGGAAATTCGTGGCCCTTACGCTGGGTGGCAAGATGGTACGCCCCATTTGCACTGTGTTGCTCTCATTGCTTCTGCAGGGTTGTACGAGGCCATCCGTTCATGAACCGGTCACGTTAACTCTTCTGGAGGAATGGTCGGACAAGAGGTTCAGCGAGGCCCGCCAGCAGGAGTTGCAACAATTCACTCAGGAAACAGGTATTCGAGTCAGTCTCCTTCCGTCTCCCGATTCCGCGCGGCAAAGGTTAGTTTTGTGGCGAGAACTGCTCGGGACCGGCGCGTCAGGTCCTGACGTTTACGGCATCGACGTAATCTGGCCTGGAATGCTCTCCGAATATTTCGTGGATTTAAAGCCATATTTCGCTAACGACGTCTCCCTCCAATTTCCGGCCATAGCCTCCGGCTACCTCGTGGATAACAAGCTGGTGGCCGTGGCGTATCGTGCCGACATCGGACTTCTGTACTACCGCACCGATCTCCTGCGGCAATATGGCTATCCTGATCCACCCAAGACATGGGACGAACTGCAAAGTATGGCGGCGCGAATTCAGGCCGGTGAGCGAGCCAAAGGCAAGAAACAGTTTTGGGGCTTCGTGTGGCAAGGGGCGGCTGACGAAGGGTTGACCTGCAACGCCTTGGAATGGCAGGCAGCCGAAGACGGTGGCCGGATCATCGAGCAAAACAAGACCATCAGCGTGAATAATCCGCAGGCCATCAAGGCCTGGCAACGGGCGGCGCATTGGGTTGGTTCCATCTCACCCCCAGGCGTAGTCGGATACAGAGAGTGGGACTCGCTAAACGTTTGGGTCGCAGGCGACGCGGCATTCATGCGGCATTGGCCGTCAGCCTATTTCAACAGCCTGGCCGCCGGGTCGCAGGTTCGAAATAAGTTCGACATCGCCACGCTGCCCGGTGGTCAGGCAGGCACGGCTGGTACCTTGGGAGGATGGGGCTTGGCAGTTTCCCGATTCTCGCCTCATCCTCGTGAAGCAGTAGAGCTGATCCGCTATCTCACTCGCAAGGACGTGCAGGAGATGCGCGCCCGCGTGGTTTCGCAGCCACCCACGTTACCGGAACTCTACAACCTGCCTGAAGTACTCGAAGCAAATCCCCGGTTTAAACTTTTGAATCAAGCGTTTCGTACCGGCATGGTTTCGCGTCCTTCGAACGTCGCTAGCAATAAATACCAGGAAGTCAGCGACGCTTATATCCAGGCAGTGCATTCCGTGCTGACTGGCGAGAAGAGCGCTCCCGAAACTGCCGCAGCCCTGGAGAACGAATTGGTTCGCATCACCGGTTTCAAGAAGGGACCGCCCCTGGAGAAATCCGTACACCCGGAATAGAATTCTGTCCCGATCCAATAACCTCTCGGACCGGCTTCCGTTTCGCGCGAAAACGGTGAGACCAAAGGGTGAGACCAAGGGTGAAAGACGTGGCGTGAATTCGAGCCCAGCGATAGCTCGATAGGAACAACCGATGGGGCTTCACACTGCAACACGTTGGGTCGAACGCGCTGAAGCGAAAACCGTTCATTCCGGCCGCCTTGCCATTGGCCCTCGCCTGATACTCGGCTTCGTTTTCATCATCATGTCGATGTTAGCCGCGGATGCCATTATTCTTTGGCAATTCTACGTGGTCCGTTCACAGGCAATGCGCCTGAACGATATCGATCAGAAGCTGGTTGCGGTTTTACGTGTGCATAGTAGTTTGCTAGCGTTTCATGATCAGCTGGAGGGGCTCGCCGACGCCGAAGATGCCGATCGATTGCTGATTGAAGCTGGCCCTCTTCGTGCTGCGGTTCTCGGGGACATCCTTCGCGCAACGAAAGCCCTCAGTCTTCCACCCGTGGACCCCCGGCGAGATCCGACCGTTCTGCCTACCCTACACGTCATTCAGAGCGCGCTGCCATCGGAGCTTGAGGCTATCACCACACTGGCCGCATCCGGCGACTGGCGCGCTGTGCATCTGCGCCTGGCGAACCAGGTACGGCCATTGGAATCGCTGACCTCGGAGCTCGTCGAGAAAGTCGAGCACGAGGCCAGCGAACAGCAGGCTGAAACCGTGCTGAACATTAGGCGCGTGCGACGTCTTGTTTTTTGGGTTGTGCCGCTGACCGCCGCCTTCACGTTGCTGATCGCCGCTACCCTCGGCCTGGCCATTACCCGCAGCATCACGCAACCGCTGGCTCGATTGGTGCAAGGCTCCAGGGCATTGGCGCGCGGGGAGTTTCAGCATCAAGTGTCTGTAACCGGGAAAGATGAACTCGCTCACCTCGGGCAGGTCTTCAACACCACCGCCAGCCGCCTGCAAGATCTCTACGCAAACCTACAACAGAGCGAGGCCTTCTTGGCCGAAGCGCAGCGATTAAGCAAGACCGGCAGCTTCGGCTGGTGCGTTACGACCGGTGAGATCCGTTGGTCAGAGGAAACTTTTCGAATCTTCCAATACGAGCGATCGACGAAACCGACCGTGGAACTTGTTCTCCAACGAGTTCATCCGGAAGACGCAGCCTTCGTGCAACAGACAATCGAGCGCGCGTCGCAGGACGCAAACGATTTTGACCATGAATATCGTTTGGTGATGCCCGATGGCTCCATCAAATATGTCCATGTTGTGGCTCATGCTTTAGGCGATGCATCGAATGGCATCGAATTTGTTGGAGCCGTGATGGACGTGACCGAACGCAAGCGCGTGGAAAAAAATCTGCGCCGCAGTGAAGAATCTTTGCTTGAAGCGCAGAAGCTAAGCCACACCGGCAGTTGGCGACATGAGCTTGCATCGGGGAAAGTCACAGTCTCTCCGGAAATCTATCGGATACACGACATCAAGCCTGATGATGACGCATCGAACACGGAATTCTTCTTCAGTAGGTTCCATCCTGAGGACCGCAAGCGGGTTGTGGACCTTTTCGAAAAATCCGAAATTGAGAAGACCGAGTTTCAAGTGGACTACCGCATTGTTCTTCCGGACGGAATGATCAAGCACCTCCACACCATTGGCCGTCCTGTCTTGAGCGAGTCGGGCGACCTCATAGAATTTGGCGGGACCGCGATTGACGTCACCGCAGCAAAGCAGGCCGAAGAAGCGTTGCGGCGCAGCGAGGGTTACTTAGCTGATGCTCAGAGGTTGACCCTTACAGGCAGTTGGGCATGGAACGTGGCCACTAGACAGAGTGTCTACTGGTCACTGGAGAATTACCGCCTGTTTGGCTTCGATCCGGAAGAGGGGATACCGTCAGATGAAGCGTTTTACCGGCGCATTCATCCAGAGGATCGAGACCGGGTGCGGAGAGAAGTCTTTCTTGAAAGGCCGGAGGAAGGCTCCCACTTTGACGTGGAGTTCCGAGTCGTTCTTCCAGACGGAGCGATTAAGTACGTCCGCTCGACGGGTCACCCTGTTCGCAGTATATCCGGCGATCTCCTGGAATACGTCGGTACATCGATCGACGTGACCGAACGCAAGCAGGCGGATGAAGAGCGTGAGAGATTGCGCCAAGTCCAGGCGGATCTTGCGCACTTAAGCCGGGTGACCACGATGGGCGAGTTGACGGCATCGTTGGCGCACGAGATCAGACAGCCAATTTCCGCAGCAATGACAAACGCCAAAACTTGCGTGCGTTGGCTTGGTCGTGACGAGCCCAACCTCGCGGAGGGGCGCGAAGCGGCGGCAAGAATAGTCAAAGATGTTACTCGCGCGGCTGACATCATGAGCAGAATCAGCTCGCTATTCAAAAAGGAAGCTCTGCAGCGAGAGTTGGTTGATGTAAATGAACTAATACGAGAAATGATTGTGCTACTGCGCAGCGAAGCAAACCGCTACTCAATTTCAATCCGAATCGAGCTGGCTGATGATCTTCCCAAAGTCATGGCAGACCGTGTGCAACTGCAACAAGTTTTCATGAACCTCATGCTCAATGGCATCGATGCCATGAAGGAAACCACCCGCGAAGGTGAGCTCACTATCACGTCGCAAGTCGAACACGGTCAGGTGCAGGTCTCGGTCAGCGACAACGGTGTGGGATTGCGCCCGGAGCAGACGGATAAAATCTTCAAAGCATTCTTTACGACCAAGGATAACGGGACTGGCATGGGGCTTCCCATTAGCCGGTCGATCATCGAGTCACATGGCGGTCAATTGTGGGCCACGGGTGTCCCCGGCAGCGGTGCGACTTTTCAGTTCACCCTGCCCGCCACCGCCGCGGCGCGCGCATGACTGTTTGTTCACAGCTGCCGTTTTTCATCCCAACGCGAAGAGGGAACCTTTCTAACCAGGGCGGAGTGCGTTCTACAGTGCTAACTCGCTGGCGGTCCCAGATAATATCCAGGCCGCGCTCGCACCGTCATTCCGGGCTTGTCCACGCTGACTTTAATTTCGTGATAGCCCGATTCTGCTGTGCCAGTGGGCGCATAACTCACGCTGTACTGTGAATGCAGCTCTCCGCCGACTTCATCAATAGCCTTCTCAATGGAACGGTCCCGGTACGTCGCCACGTGAGCTCCACCGGTCGCTGTGGCGGCCACTTCCAGGGCATGCGCCTTCACCTGGTTTTCCGCATGCTGCACCGCCCAAACCGCCAGCGCCAGTATATCAATACCGCCCACACGCTGCGCTTCTGAAGTCGGCGTCTGCACCGTGCCCGGCAGCGGCGGCTGCCCAAATGTTCCCGGAGGCGTCACTTCTATTGGCTGTTTTTTCGTTTTCGATTGCAGCTCCGCGCGCGTAGTCGACAGCCCCACACTGTAAATCGTGATATTCGCGAGTTGCGCCTGCCGCAGCACTTCGCCCAGTTTGGCCCCGCTCCCCACATCCGTCGCTTCAGACATGACGAACAATATTCTGCGCCTCCCTGGAATTTCAGCGGATGCCAGCGGACGGCTCGTCAACATCTCCACTCCCACTGCCATCGCATCGTACAATCGCGAACCCCACGTTCCTTCCCGCATGCCGTGAATCGTCTTTTCAATCGCTTCACCGTCCGCGGTAAAATCCTGCAGCTTATCCACGGAATCGTTGAATCCCACGATCGCGGCCTCTCCACTCGCGCCCATCACCATGTCCGCGAAAAGACTTCCTGTCTTGCGAATTTCCGGGAATATGGAATCGATGCGCTCACTTGTCTCCATCAAAATCACCACCGAAAGGGGATCGCCTCCCAAATCAAAATGGGTAATCTTTTGCGCGACCCCATTGTCTGTAACCGTAAAATTCCTGGCGTCCAGATCGTGAATCATTTGCCCATTACGGTCGCGCACCGTCACCGGCGTGTTCACCAGCGAAACTCGCACCTTCAATCGCGTTTCTAGCTCTGGAGGCGCCTGCTGCACCACAATGCCGGTTTTTGGTGCCATCGGCCCTTCCGGCGCTTGCGCGAATACTTGCGCACACACACAAGCCACTCCAATCCATGCCAAACCTGCCGTCCGCGCGATTGCTTGCACCAGCACCGTCACCTCGCTGTCGTGGCGCATTGATGTGGCGTATTCATAATGTGATGTAACACTCTTATCAGTCTGTGCTTCTCTTGTGACGTCTGCCAGAACACAATAGAACCAGACGATGAAGCGTTTCTGTATCGAATTCGACGCCTGCGACCCCCTAGATGTTGCCGGGGCCAGCACCGCTTTCTACAATTAAAGTTTGTCCTTACGGAGAGAAAAGCATGTCCGCCGCATTGCCAAAGCTCAAGCCCCGCCACGCCCCCAAAGCACCTCACGAAGATCCCGACTTTCTGCAGAGTACTCCTGCTCGTCCGCTGCGCATCCTTGCCGAATACATCCATCCCTACGTGCAATTAAAAAAAGAAGGTATCGGCGACACCATCGTCATGTTTGGTTCCGCGCGCATCCTCCCGCGGGACTTGGCCTTGGCTCGTTACAACCGCTTAAAGCTCCTCCCCGCCCACAAAATTCCCGCCGCCAACCGCGTAAAGCATCGCGCCGCCGTCCGTCGCGCCAAGAGTTTGCTGGAAATGTCCCGCTACTACGAAGAAGCCCGTCAACTCTCCCGCAGAATCACTGCCTGGGCCATGACCCTGGGCCCACGTCCCCGCCGCTTCGTCATTTGTTCTGGCGGCGGCCCCGGCATCATGGAAGCCGCCAATCGCGGCGCCACCGAAGCTGGCGGCAAATCCATCGGCCTTTCCATCGAGCTGCCTCACGAACAATTCGCCAACGCCTATATCAGCCCTGAGCTCAGTTTCAACTTTCACTACTTCTTCATGCGCAAACTCTGGTTCGCGCAAATTGCCAAAGCCCTAATCATTTTCCCCGGCGGTTTCGGCACCCTCGACGAGCTCATGGAAATGCTCACGTTGATGCAAACCCACAAGCTGGCCGAGCACAACATCATCCTTATCTACGGTCGAAAATATTGGGATCAGGTTCTCAATTGGAAGGCGATGGTCAATACCGGCACTATCAACGAAAGCGAGTTCAAAATGCTGCAGTTTGCCGACACCGTCGACGAAGCCTTTAATCACATTCGCGCCGGACTCGAGAAGTACCACATGCAAGTCGATTCCTTTCTTCAGTCTTAGTGCTTAATGAACACCAAATCCATACCACATCCCACTAAGCCTTCGTAAGGCCATCGCCGTATAGCCCAAATCAACCCGCGACCCTACGCTCACCTGCGAGGCTGGTCCTCACAAGGAGAGACAATAAATGAACCTGCCACATCGATGGTTACACTACCTCGGCAAAACCGCGCTCTTGACCGCAGCCCTCGCGGCGTTTGCCACATTAGGCGCAGCCCCCAGCTTGCGCGCTGATGAGAACGACTGCCAGAGACGCGTTAATCGCGCCGACCACCGGCTCCACGAAGCTATCGAGCACCATGGCTATCGCAGTCCCGAGGCCGACAGCGCCCGCCACAGCCTCGCCGAAGCTCGCGAACATTGCTGGAGCAATGGCCACCGGTGGTGGGATTCAGATTCCCGGAGCTGGCACACCGATCGCGATTGGCGTGATGAAGACCACGAAAACTATCACCGCGACCACGACCGCGATGAGCATCCTTAATTCTGTAGTGAGTCGTTAGGCGAAGGAAGTCTAATAGAATGTCTCATTTACGAAGGCGCAGCCGGTTTCTTAGGCTGCGCCTTCGTAGGTATGTACGCCTTTTCTGCCATTAGCCGACAAGGCCCAAAAACAAAAAAAGCGCCCGTTTCCAGGCGCCTTCCTTTATCTTATCAAAATATTTGACTATCGACTTACGCTGCCAACGCGCTCTTTGTTGACGCCACCGGTAACTCCGGCAGTTCTTCTGAAAATACCGCCTTAAACCGTCGCGTTTCATCCTGATCGTGTAGCAGCACTACCGGCACAACCCGCAATGACCCATTACAGGCTCGGCAATGCGTCGCCTCGCCCTGCAAATCCTGCAAAAATCCATCCGTGAAGTGATACTGCGCACGCTCGCGCCGGGCGTTCTTCTGGCCCTGCGCCCCGCAGTGCGGACAGGTGTATTCCACCGTATCCTGCTGCGGATCGCGGTCCAGAGCGGCCCAGCCCGTGCGGCGTACGCCTATTGTTTCCACATTACGCCGGTCCATGGCATTGCCCTCCTTAGGATCCACGTCCACAAAGGGTGTGATGCGCTCACGACCCACTTCGGTACAATCCACCGAAAATATTCGATTTCCATAATTTCCGAACTGTTCATCTCCTCAATCCAGCCACACGAGGCTTTCAAACACCTCAAAGAGCGCCCTTTATGAAGTTAATAGAAAGGGAGGCAGGAACTTCCCTCATTCCGCGGTGTCCAATGAACTGAGGAACGCGCGTACCTCACATCCCTGCGAGCGCGGCGCCGGTCTCCAGATCTAAAAAATCGGGAAGCCGGCGTCGCCAATCTCAGCAATCAGAAACTGGTTATTTTCTGGAGGTGTGTGGTGTGTGCAAAATCGCAAAACCAGCCTGTGGAAAATCGTCATTCATCATGTTTACGCGCGTGCCTCGTCGACGGCGACGCTGCTCAGCTCAGTGGCGCTCGACGAATCCGTCGACGCTCTTTGTTGCTTTCCGTGGTCCTACAGATCAGCTTCCTCGCCGCACTAATTTTGATCCCCCTTCTATCCAAGCCGCCCCGCATCGCGCTCGCCAACGTGATGCCCTTGCCGCCCTACTACCACATCGCCAGCTCGGAGCACACCACGGAACGTCCGCATCATACCACTCGAACTCACCCGTTCGCATTTTGCCTAACGTGCCCGCCAGTACTCGCCACGTCTCACGCTCAGCCCACTAGCTCGGAACACTCAAACGATAACCTCACTGGCGCCGATTTCATCGAAGGCGCCGGCCCAGAATGCTCCGAATGTACCGGACTCGCCGCCACTGCCGGCCCGCATCCCGCCATTCCAGAAGTCCCCACGCCCAGCATCGTGCACCTCACGCACATAGATCCCGCCATGCTCATTCGTCGCGTTGAGCCCATTTTCCCAGTGCTAGCCCGCCAAACCGGCCGCGAAGGGCACGTCGAACTCCACGCCCTCATCGGCACCGACGGCTCGGTCCGCTCCTTGCAAACCCTGGAAGGCGACCCCATGTTTTTTCAGTCCGCTCTCGATGCCGTGCGCCAATGGCGTTACAAACCGTTACTGCTAAATGGGCACCCCGTCGAAATCGACACGCACATCACCGTAATCTACAAACTCAATCGTTGACTCTAGCGGCCCGCCGTGGTCGCCAGAATTTCGTGAGCTCCTCTCGCAATTATTTTATTGTGGCGTTGGGTAACAACCGTTGGACATGCGAAGAACTGAAGATCGGCTCGCAGGCGGCGTCTGCCAGCCGCCAAAAATCCCATCATCCGCCGCGCGAATCAGTCTTACTTAATCCGGTTGCGCGTGGCCTTTTCAACTCGCCATGCGCTCCGGCGGCCGTCCATCAAGTTTGGTTCGAAAGACATGCTGTTGCCGGTGCGGTGATCCACTGCTGCGTACCCGCCCGAACTCTTAAGCGGCAAAGCATCTACGCGGGCCTTAGCACGCTCCATCGTTGGAGCCGCTTCCACCCACACCGGTCCACTTTCCCCAAACCAATAAATATCCACTGGCTTTTTCATTTTCCCACCTCCCGGTTTACTGCTGTGCCCACCCTTTCGCCGGAGACGCAATCGGCCTGTACTGCACCGTATAAACAGCGAACTATTACTAATAGTGTAACCCCATTCTAGCTCTTTTTCCATTAGGGATAAAAGGTTCATCTAAGTACTCCTGCCCGCTGACACTGTGATCACGCGCAACGCCATCCGGCGTCCGTTGAAGGAGCATTCCCAAAATGAATCTTGTCGTCGATGCCGCCGGTTTTACTCAAACCGTACCTTTGACGTCAGCATCGAAGTGGCTAAGGATTCCGCTACTTTTTCGTGAGTATTTACAACGCGCAAATTAGTGGATGTGCACCGGGAAAAACGTCTCCCCACGAAGCAACGTCTGGATACCTTCGATGATCCGGTCGTTCCGATGATCTTGGCACCCGCGAAGCGCAACCCCACACACCGGTCATTCCGACGACCTTGGCACTCCTGAAGCGCAGCACCCACACCCGTCATTCCGACCGAAGCAGGCCG
>JAUTXJ010000115.1 GCA_030838075.1 Acidobacteriaceae bacterium | reverse complement strand
CACTTCAAGAGGATCTTTATCGGGGCGAACCACGGAAAAGCGATCGCCGACTTGAACACCTTTATCGCGACCCCGAGTGATGTAGACGTAATCGCCGTGAGTAAAAGTGATTTTAAGGTTGGACTGTTCTCCGGAGATGATACGAATGTCGTCCGGGACCCTATCGGAGACGAAGCCGGAACAATTCACTGCGGAATAGTCAGGCGAATTGGTGGCTGAACCGGGCTGCGCACTTTCCTGCGCGGAAGTGATGGCGGCAGCGAAAAATAGCGAGAAAGTCAGTCCTGCTAGCTTAGCGCGCATTGCAATACTCCTTCGAAAACACGTGTGTGGCGGTACTAGAACTTACTAGACCGAAATTAGCAGGGGCCATGAGGGACGTCAACAAAATGGCCAGAGTTGCTTTACAAGTTTGATACTGCGGGGATACGCAATGCTACGAGGCTTGTTATCAATGATATGGAGCGAGCGGGGCTGCTAATGGGGGCATTTGGGACGCGGAAAAGCAGGGTTTGCGCGGTGGTTGCTGCTGCGACGGCCGCGGAGATGGTGAGACAGATGCGGTTTGCACTGCGGGAAACTCCGACGGTAGAGCTACGCCTGGACTGGTTGCGCAGCGATTTGGAGCGGCGGAGGCTCCTAGCGTGGGTGAAGAGGCAAAAGCTGGGTAGGTACGTCAGGCTGCTAGCTACATGCCGCCGGGTGCCTGGCGGAGGGAGATTCAAGAGCGGGATTAAAGCGGAAATTTATTGGCTGACGCAAGCGCGGGAAGCCGGATGCGTGTGGTGCGATGTAGAAGTAGAAACGCTGCGCGAGTTGCCCGGCCGAACCGTACTTGGGTGTGGAGTGCCCTCGCGGGTGCTGCTGTCGGTACACGATTTTAAGGGCATGTCAGCGTTGGCTCGCGCGATTCGGGTGGCGGATCACGATGGGGTTGCTGCCGTGAAGATTGCCGCAAGGGCTAAAACGATTGCAGACAGCGTGCGGCTTTTGGGAATGGTGCGCGGCTCGAAAAATTTTGTCGCCGTGCCCATGGGAGAGATTGGGTTGCCGGCGCGGATTCTGGCGCTTCGCGAAGGCAGCGCGTTAGCGTATGCGCCGGTGGGAGAGGCGACAGCGCCGGGACAAGTTTCGCTGCGGGAGATGATGCATTTATATCGCGCGCATGAATTGACGGAGAGGACGCGTGTTTTTGGAGTGATCGGTGACCCGGTAGGGCATTCGTTGTCTCCGCTGTTGCACAACACCGGATTTATCGCGCGCGATGTGGACGCGGTGTATTTGCCGTTCTTGGTGCATGGATTGAAAGATTTTCTGGATGTGGTGGGAAAGCTCGGAATTCGCGGATTCAGCGTTACGTTGCCACATAAAGAGACAATTCTGAAATATTTGAAGGAATGCGATCCACTGGCGGCGGATATTGGGGCGGTGAATACCGTAGTGGTGCGCGGCGACGGGTCACTGTATGGATCGAATACGGATTATGTGGGGGTGCTGGCGGCGTTGAAGGCTAAAATGCGCCTTCACGGGAGCCGCGTGCTGGTGTTTGGAGCTGGGGGGGCGGCGAGGTCGGCGGCTGTTGCGTTGGCCCGTGCAGGTGCGGAGGTGGCGATTTGCGCGCGGCGTGAGCAAATGGGAAAAAAGCTGGCACGCGGGGTTCATGGAGAATTTATTGGACGGGGCGCTCTGCGCAGTGAAAAGTTTGACGCGATCATTAATTCCACGCCGGTCGGGATGTATCCGCACAGCAAGATTTCGCCGCTTTCGGCGCGCGAGTTAAACTGTCGCATCGTTATGGACCTCGTTTACCGGCCGCTGGACACGGAGTTACTGAAGATCGCACGGAAAAAGGGAATCGCCACGGTTTCGGGACTGGAAATGTTTCTGGCGCAAGGATTCGCGCAATGGGAATTGTGGACAGGGAAGAGTGCGCCGGAAGCCGCGATGCGGCGTGGGGTTTTGCAATCGTTGCATGCGGAACAGACGCCCGCGGGGAAGAGTCGCGGGGTCCGAGCGTGATTCAGCCGGACTTTCGAGAATTTCAGCGACTTGCGAAGCAGGGAAATCTGGTACCTGTTTACGAAGTATTTTCCGCGGATTTGTTGACACCGGTAAGTGCGTATCTGCGAATTGCGCGCGGAGCACGGTATTCGTTTTTACTGGAGAGCGTGGAAGGCGGCGAGAAAATTGCGCGGTACACGTTTGCTGGGGCGCATCCGGAGGAGGTGTTTCGTTACGCGAATGGCGCTTGCGTACTGGAGAACCGCAACAAGCTGGTGTGGGAGGAACGTGATCCGGTTAGTTTTCTTCGGCACCGGATGGAAAAATTTAAGCCGGTTCGAATACCTGGGCTGCCGCCGTTGGTGGCTGGAGCGATTGGGTATTTTAGTTACGACATGGTGCGGCTGATTGAGCGGCTGCCAAACAAGTTGCGCGATGAGATCGGCTTATACGACGCGGTGTTGATGTTTTATCACGGTATATTGGCCTTCGATCACGTGCAGCACCGACTATGGATTGTGCGAAATGTGTTTACCGAAGGTCCGGGGACTTTGCGCGCGAAATATAACGCGGCGGTGCGGGAGATTAAAAGGACTCGGGCATTGCTGGAAGAGCCGGCTCCGGCTGAGCTAGCACGGAAGGTCGAGAAGAAAAAAGCGCGACCGTTGAAGGTGTCTTCCAATTTTAGGAAGGCGGAATATCTTGCCGCGGTTCGAAAGGCGAAAGCTTATATTCGCGCTGGCGATATTTTTCAGGTGGTGATCAGCCAAAGATTTTCGACGAAGGTGCAGGCGGAACCGTTTGAGATTTATCGGGAACTGCGGGCGTTGAATCCTTCTCCGTATCTTTTTTATTTGCACATGAATGATGTGGACGTGGTGGGAAGTTCGCCGGAGATGCTGGTGAAGGTGCAGGGGCGCGAGGTATTTTACCGGCCCATTGCGGGGACTTTGCCGCGCGGGAAGGATGAAGCGGAGGATCAGCGATTTGAAAAGCAGATGCTGGCTAGCGAGAAAGAACGCGCGGAGCACGTGATGTTGGTGGACCTGGGGCGCAACGACCTGGGGCGGGTGTGCGAGTACGGCAGCGTCAAAGTGGAGCAACTGATGCTGGTGGAGAGATTTTCACACGTGATGCATCTGGTTTCCAGTTTGAAGGGGCGTTTGCGGGAGGATGTGGATTGCTTTGATGCATTGATGGCTTGTTTCCCGGCGGGGACGGTGTCGGGAGCACCGAAGGTCAGGGCTATGGAAATTATTGAGGAGCTGGAGCGCACGCGGCGGGGAATTTATGCAGGGGGCGTGCTGTACATGGATTTTGCGGGGAACCTGGATTCGTGCATCGCGCTGCGCACGATGGTAGTGAAGAACGGAATGGCGCATGTACAGGCTGGTGGTGGGGTGGTGGCGGATTCTACTCCGGCTGGGGAGTATCAGGAGACATTAAATAAGTCGCGGGCGTTGTGGGCGGCTTTGGAAGCGGCGCATCTAAATAAGAGTAGGACAATGGCTACGGCGGTGGCGCGCGGTCGAAAAGCTAGCGGTGCGCGAGGCAGGAGAAAGTCCAAGTGATTTTGTTGCTCGATAACTACGACTCGTTTACCTATAACCTGGCGCAGTATCTGGGTGAGTTAGGCTGCGAGGTGGAGGTACACCGCAACGACAAGATCAGCGTTGAGGAGATCGCGCGGAAAAAACCGGAGCAGATTGTGATTTCGCCGGGACCGTGTACGCCTCAGGAGGCGGGAATTTCTGTGGAGCTGATCGAGGAGTTGGCGGGGAAGTTTCCGATACTGGGCGTGTGCCTGGGGCACCAGGCCATTGGGGCGGCGTTTGGCGGGAAAATAAAGCGTGCGCCGGCGTTGTTCCATGGCAAGACCAGCGAGATTCATCATGATGGCAAGGGTGTGTTTAGGAAGCTGACGGATCCGTTTACCGCGACGCGCTATCACTCGCTGATCGTAGAGCGAAAAACTTTGCCGCGAGAGTTGATGATCACCGCCGAGACGGATGACGGGATCATAATGGGCTTGCGGCATAGACGCTACAAGATTGAAGGAGTGCAATTTCATCCGGAATCGGTACTTACCGAATCGGGGAAGGAATTGCTGAAGAATTTTTTGTCGCTTTAGAAAAACGCGATGGGTGATGGGTTCGAAGAGGAAGAGAAGTCAATTTCGGGACCAGATTGATAGATAAATCGAAGAGAGATTCCTCGACTGCGCAGACCGGCTACTTCGCAGGAGCGAAGTAGAAGGAAAAAGCCGGTCTGCTCCGCTCGGAATGACCGGTTTTTTGTAGGTTACAGGACAATTATTTTTTTTCCGAAACGCAAGTAACTCAACTGCGAACCCGTGGCACCCTCGTGGCATCGCCCGAGCGTGCACGAATTAATTTAACTGACTACCAGTTCAGGTCGGCGAGGATGGCGGCGTAAATTTCCATGCCGCGCCAAAGGTGGCCGAGGCGGAGATTTTCGTCCGAGCTGTGCTGGTGATTGTCGTAGTTTACGATGGGAACGCCGATCCAGGGGATTTGCAGTTTTTCAAAAATGTACATAGGGACACTGCCGCCCAGTAAAGGCGCGATCACACTTTGGCCGCCGGTGGCGTCTTGTACGACTTTGATTAGTGCTTCGGAAACGGGCAATTCCATGGAGGTGCGCGAGGCTGGATAATTCCAGGGATCTTTCGCGACGCGAGCTATCGCGGGATGGGCTAGGCGCTCTTCTTTGGTGGGATCGACGGTGGTGATGAACAAACCTTGCTTGCGTATGTGGGCGAGTACCTGCTCGAACTTCTTGTCGGGGTCTTCACCTTTTACCAGGCGCACATCGATTGCGGCCGTGGCTTTTTCAGGGACTACATTTTGTGCTTGTTCGCCAACATAGGCGCTGCGCAGGCCGCGAATGTTTAGAGAAGGATATTGAAGAAGCTCCATCAGACGTTGGCCGCCACCTTCCGGCCTGGCGAACTGAAGATCGCGCTCGAGATCGGCGTCATTATTGGGCATGGCTGCGAGAGCGTCTTTTTCCGTGGTGTTGAGCGGAACAATGTCGTCGTAAAAACCTTCGATGAGGACTTTGCCGTCTTCGGATTTCATGGAAGTGAGCAGACGCGCGAGGGTAAATCCTGGGTTGGGGGCCCAATTTCCGTAGTGGCCGCTGTGGAGGGCGCGAATTGCTCCGTAAGTGGTGATCTGGAATCCCAAAATTCCGCGATCGCCGAAGAAAACGAGGGGGCGGCCGCTTTGATGTACCGGGCCATCGCCGGTGATGAGCACATCGGCGTCCAGGAGATTTTTGTGGGCGAGTAAAACGCGCTCGAGATTTGGGGAGCCGTCTTCTTCTTCGCCTTCGAGAACTAGTTTCAGATTTATGCCTAGCGGAATTTTGTTGGCGCGCAGGGCGTCGAGCGCGGCGAGCAAGGCGACGATCGGGGATTTGTCGTCGGAAGATGAGCGCGCGTAGATGCGCCAGTCGTCGTTATAGATGGCGGGATGCTGGGCGCTGTTGGCGGGCAAAGGGATGCGTTTGCCGCCATTTTCCAGGGAATCGGTTCGCAAAGCGGGTTCGAAAGGTTTTCCGTCGGTCCAGGCGGCAGGATCGACGGGTTGACCGTCATAATGCGCGTAGAAAATCAGCGTACGGCGGGCGTTCGGGACGGCCAATTTTCCGAAGACGACCGGGCCGCGCCCAGAGATGGAAAGTAAGTGGGTTTCGATGCCACGGGCTTCGAGCATAGAAACTAATTGAGTGGCATTTTTTTGAATGTTTTCGGTGTCGCTAGCGATGTTTGGGATGGCGAGGAATTCGGAGAGTTCCCGGATGATGCGGTCTTCGTTGTTCATGCGGTAGTCGCGGACTTCCTGGGCGACTTGATCCGGATTCAATTTGTGTGGGCGCTCGGGAGGTGTGGGAATTCTCTGCGCGGGAGTGTTATAGGCGAAGATGGCGGTGAATACGGCGAGCAGTACACTTCTCAAATTGTCCCCCGATGGAGCGATGTTTCGTAGCAAGAACGTTGATGCGGATGAGAGTTAATTTGTGAAGGCCACCAATGCGGCCAATTTTTTTTGCGCCAAGCCTGAAGAGATGGCGCTGGCGGCCAATTGTGCACCATCGAGAAAATTGGCGGCCATCCCGGCGGTTACCAGAGCAGCGGCGGCGTTCATGACCGAAATATCACGTCGTGGGCCTGGCTGACCTTCTAATACTTCGCGAATGAGTGTGGCGTTTTCCTGCGTGTCGCCGCCGCGCAGGGTTTCGATAGGGGCACGAGACATGCCGAAATCCTCGGGCGTGAGGGTGTAGCGCTTTACGGTTCCTTCGTGCACCTCGGCGACGTAGGTTTCGCCGCTCAAGGAAATTTCGTCAAGGCCGTCTGCTCCGTGTACAACAAAAGCGCGCTCAATACCGAGTTCGGCGAGTGTGGAAGCCATCAAGTCGATTACGTCGGCGGAATAGACACCGACGAGTTGGGAATGAGCGCCCGCGGGATTTGTTAATGGGCCAAGCAGATTGAATGCGGTGCGTTGGCCAATTTGTTTACGAGCGAGAGTGGCGTGGCGAGTTGCAGAGTGGGCTGCCTGCGCGAAGAGGAAGCCCAGGCCTATTTCACGAATGGCATCGCCGCAGCGCTGCAGCGGAATATCGATGCGCACGCCGAGGGCTTCCAAGACGTCGGCAGAGCCGCAGCGCGAACTGGCGGCGCGATTACCGTGCTTGGCGACACTGGCGCCCGCGGCTGAAGCGACAATTGCAGCTGCAGTGGAAATATTAAAAGTCTCACACCCGTCGCCACCGGTTCCGCAAGTGTCGATCAAGTGCGATGGACGCAAGCGTTCGTCGGAGAAAACGGGGGCGGCATGGCGGCGCATCACACTTGCGAAGCCGGCCAGTTCTTGCGGCTCGGTGGGGCGCGCGTTCATGGCGCGGAGGAGACTTACGATTTCAGGAGTTTCAACGCGGCCGGAAAGAATTTCTTCCATGGACTCTTCGGCTTGCGCGCGTGTCAAAATTTTTCCGTTTTCGACGCGCTGCAAAAGCGAAGGTGCCATGGTGTCCTTGCTCCGACTCGACCTTCCGGTTAGACTTTACTGTTTCACGAACGCAAAATTCTATCACTGATGGAACCTAGATGAAGATTCACGAGTATCAAGCGAAGGCTATTCTGGCGCGTTATGGCGTGGCTATACCGCGCGGAGAAGTGGCTTACCGCAAGGAAGAAGCGCGCGGAACGGCACAGCGTCTGAAGTCGAATATCGTGGTGGTGAAGGCGCAAATCCATGCGGGCGGGCGAGGCAAAGGCGGCGGTGTGAAGTTAGCGCGCTCGGCCGATGAAGCCGCGGAAATTGCCAGCCAAATTTTGGGTATGAATTTGATTACAGCGCAGACCGGGCCGGGCGGCCGGATCGTGAAGCGCTTGCTGATCGAAGAAGGGTTGGACATCAAACGTGAACTGTACCTGAGTTTGCTAGTCGATCGTGCCAGCGGAAAAGTTATTTTCATGGCGAGCACGGCGGGTGGGATGGAAATCGAAGAGGTGGCGAAAGATAATCCCGACGCAATTTTGCGCGAAGTAATTTCGCCGGTGGTGGGGCTACAGCCGTATCAAGCACGGAAACTGGCGTTCGGGTTGGGGTTGCTGATGGAGGCGGTGAATAACGCGGTACCGTTTTTGTTGGCGCTTTATCGCGCGTTTATCGACACGGATGCTTCGATGCTGGAAATTAATCCATGCGTTTTAACCGGCGACAGCAAGCTGGTGGCGCTGGACGCGAAGATGACCATTGATGACAATGCGCTGTTTCGCCACAAGGAATTGCGCGAGCTGCGGGATCTGGACGAAGAGGACCCGCTGGAAGTGGAAGCTTCGAAGTACGGTTTGAATTACATCAAGCTGGATGGCAGCGTGGCGTGCATGGTGAATGGCGCAGGATTGGCCATGGCAACGATGGACATCATCAAGTACGCGGGTGGATCGCCTGCAAATTTTCTGGATGTGGGCGGCGGAGCGTCGGCGGATCAAGTGAAGAATGCGTTCGGAATTTTGATGGCCGATCCGGCGGTGAAGGCGGTGTTTATAAATATTTTTGGCGGGATTTTGCGGTGCGATGTGCTGGCTAGCGGGGTAGTGGCAGCAGCGAAAGATCTACAGTTGAAGGTGCCGGTAGTGGTGAGGATGGAAGGAACCAACGTGGAGCTGGGGCAAAAAATTCTGCGCGACAGCAAATTGAATTTTACGATTGCCGATGGAATGAAGGATGGTGCGCAGAAAGTCGTGGCGCTGGCGGCGGGTGCTCGATGAGCGTCCTGGTTGACGAGAAGACGCGCTTGCTGGTGCAAGGTTTCACGGGGCGCGAAGGAACGTTTCACGCGCAGCAGATGATTGAGTATGGGACCGTGGTGATGGGCGGCGTGACTCCAGGGAAGGGTGGGAGTAAACATCTGGAGCGGCCGGTTTTTAATACGGTTCGCGATGCGGTGAAGGAGACGGGTGCGAATGCTTCGGTAATTTTTGTGCCGCCGCCATTTGCCGCGGACGCGATTCTGGAAGCGGCGGATGCGGATATTCCTCTGGTAATTTGTATTACTGAAGGCATTCCCGTGCTTGATATGGTGCGCGTGGCGGCGGTGGTGGACTTTAAAGAAACGCGACTGATTGGACCGAACTGCCCGGGAGTGATTTCGCCGGGGAAATGCAAAATCGGGATTATGCCGGGACGCATCCACAAGCAAGGGCACGTAGGAGTGGTGAGCCGCAGCGGAACGTTGACGTATGAGGCGGTGGATCAGTTGACGCGATTGGGAATCGGGCAGTCGACATGCATCGGGATTGGCGGCGATCCGATTATCGGGACGACGTTTTTGGATGCGATACGACTGTTCAATGACGATGCCGACACGCACGCGATTATCATGATCGGGGAAATCGGCGGCGACGCGGAAGAGCGCGCCGCGCAATGGATCAAGACCAATGTAAAGAAGCCGGTCGTCGGATTTATTGCGGGACAAACCGCGCCACGAGGACGGCGGATGGGCCATGCCGGCGCGATTATCAGTGGGGGACAAGGGACGGCGAAGGATAAGTACGCGGCTATGGGCGCTGCGGGAATTCGCTGTGTGGAAACTCCGGCTGACCTTGGTTCAACGGTAGCAGCCACACTGAAGTAACGATACAACACAGCAAAATTTAATTTTGTAACCTTAATTTTGTTTTTGGGAGGAATTACGTGGCACTGGAACGTACATTTGCGATCATCAAGCCGGACGCAGTTGGTAACGGGCAGCAAGGTGAAATACTTGCGCGCATTCAGAGGGCTGGATTCAAAATCGTAGCGATTAAAACGATGCGCCTGACGAAAGAAGAGGCCGGAGGATTTTACGCGGTGCATAAGGAGCGGCCGTTTTTTGGGGAGCTTACGGACTTTATGAGTTCGGGGAAGATTGTTGCGCTGGTTTTGGAAGCTGAGGGCGCGATTGCGAAGTGGCGGGATACGATGGGCGCGACTGATCCCAAGAAGGCGGCGCCGGGGACGATTCGGCATGATTTGGGGACGAGTATTGGGAATAATTGCAGTCATGGATCAGATGCTCCGGACACCGCGGCGTTTGAGATTGGGTATTTTTTTGCCGGCATGGAACTGATTTAGTCGGGCTTACTGGG
>JAUTXJ010000093.1 GCA_030838075.1 Acidobacteriaceae bacterium | reverse complement strand
ATGCGAGAGCGGCCGCCAGCGCGGCGCCTGCGATGCCGCGCCGCCGATATTTTCTGTCCACCACAAAACAAGTGATGCGCCAGAATTTCCCTGGCTCAATTTTTGCTTCTGGAGCGCGATATATACGCATATTGTCGATGCGCGTCAGTTCCTCTCGCAGCCCGTACTGACACCATCCCACCGGCTCACCGTTCGCGTACACAAGGATTCCGTGCGAGCAGCACTTGTCGATGAGTTTTTTCTGCTCTAGGCGATTCCTGGCGGCTCGCAGTTTCCTGGTCGGCAACCATTGTTCCTTGGGCAACGAACGAGGGCGGTGAAAATGCACGCAAAGGCAATGGTCCCAGCCATTGCCTTGCGAGAAAAGTTTCACAAAATCAGGCCAGGTCTCCTCAGTCAATTCTTTAATGGACAATTTGATCGTCGCACCACTCGTAATCGTCGGGGGCTTCATCTGAGCCGTTCTTGGTTATTCGTGCATGCCACAGCACCCGGCGCTAACTGGGTCTTAACGCTCTCGTGGCGAATGTCAGAAATTCTGACGCGCGCTGCAGATCTGCGAGGCGTCCGCGCGCCGAATCGCGCGAGCCACCACCCTTGCCCGCGAATTGCTTCAGCGATTCGTTTAGTAAACCGTTCATGTCTTTCTTTGCCCACGGATGCTGCGAGAAGAAAATCTGTCCAGACTCGGTGTGAACAACTAACGCTACGGTGTTTTCTGCCTGGGCCACTTCGCGCGCGAAGGCTTGCACATACTCCGGCGAGCCGTCTCCAAAGAGCTTGGCGACCACGCGCAGGCCATCGGCGCCAATTTGAATTTCTTGTACGGCTGCGCGCGCATCGATCTCGGCAATTCTCTGGATACTGGCTTTGGAGCTCTTATAATGAGCATCGCGCTCGGCGACTACGCGTTCGGCTGCGGAAACAGCTTCCTGCGGGGAACAATTGAGCCGCTGCGCTACCGCGCGCAATGTCGCGAAATCTTTGCGTGCCAGGCGTTCTGCTCTGCGGCCGCACGCGAACTCCACGCGCCAGTCCTGCCTGATCCTGGAAACTCCACGCACAAAAATCGTTCCGATCTGGCCGGTTCGCTGCACGTGGGTTCCGCCGCAGGGCTGCAACTCCAGCGTTTCAATTTCGATGGCTCGCAGCGTGCCGCTGCGCTCGACAGTTTTGCGTACGCCAGCGGCAGCCAATTGCTCCGCCGATCCATATTTCACGTTTACGGCGCGGTCTGCATACACAACATCATTTGCAGCGGCCATCGCTGCGTCCAGAATTTCTTGCGTAGGTTCCCGTCCGCGCACATCGATGGTGCAAACATCGGAGCCCAAATGAAAAGAAATTGTTGGCAGCGCAAATTTGGAGTGGAAGATCGCGGACAAAACGTGCTGCCCGGTGTGCTGCTGCATGTGATCGAAGCGGCGCTCCCAGTCGATAATTCCGTGCACCGAACCAGTTGCGATCGGCTTGTCGACGAAATGGATTATTTCATCGTCTTCGTCGACCACATCCACCACGCGCGCATCTCCAAGCCGTCCCGTATCATGCGGCTGGCCGCCCGACGTCGGATAAAACGCGGTGCGATCCAGCTTTACGCGCCACAATGCTCCAGCCTGCGGCCCGGCCGGAGTTTCTGCCGTGACGGTGCCGGCCGGGATTGTTGCCTCAGCGGCGCTGGCCGGCTCGCAACTCAAAACCTGGGCGGTAAATTCCTGAGCAAACGCATCATCGTAATACAGTCTTTTGGTCGTCATTTGTTGATCGGGGGCGGTCGCCAAGATGGCCGAGCAAATTGGGAATATTAGCACAGGCTAATTTGGCTACCGTTTGGCTAACGTCCCGCTGCAACCACGAAAAAAAAGTACGAAACGGCTATATAATTGACTATATGCCGGTGCGCCTTATCGCTCTTGATATTGACGGTACACTGCTGGACAGCCGCTGGCAGATTTCCGAAGCTAATCGTGCTGCCATCGCAGAGGCTACCAAACGCGGGATTGAAGTCGCGCTGGTCACTGGGCGCCGCTATGATTTTGCTCTTCCCGTGGCACAAAAAATTGATTCTCCGCTCACCATGATCGTCAACAATGGAGCGCTGATCCGCTCGAAGGAAGGACGCACGCACGTGCGGCATTTGCTTCCACGCACCGTCGCTAGAAAGGCTTTGGAAATTACCAAGACGTGGCGTGAATGCGCGGCGGTGGTTTTTGACCGGCCCAGCGCGGAACAAGTCATGATCGAATCGCTGGATCCTGATGATTCGTTGCGTGCCGGGTATTATTCGCGTAACCGGGAATTCATCGCCTTCGCGAAACCTCTCGAGAATTGTTTGACGGAAGATCCTATTCAGGTTATGTTCTCCGGCAATATCGCGCCGGTTCAGGAAATCGAAAAGACGTTGCGCGCGGCACCGTTCGCAAAAGAATTTGCTCTGGCGGTGACTATCTACGCTAAGAAAGATTTTACGATGATCGATGTGATCAATCCGTCATGCTCCAAGGGTTCGTCGCTCGCAGAGTGGGCCGCCCTTCGCGGCATCGACCGCGAGGACGTGCTGGCCATCGGCGACAATCACAACGACCTGGAGATGTTGAATTTCGCGGGTATTCCGGTGGTGATGGAAAATTGCGTCGCGGAATTAAAGACTTTTGGGTGGCACGAGACACGCAGCAATGACAATGACGGAGTGGCCGCAGCCATCGAGCTTTTTGCTTTGCGAGAGGCGCCCTCATGCGCGTGAATCGCAAGCTTATCGTTCTGACGTTGGCTTTGTTTCTGGCGCATTTGTTTTTAGCTCCAGCGCTGCGCGCCGAATACGTGGTGTTGCGCAGCGGGCAGCGACTGACCGTAACAGGTTATCAATTGCTGGGCGATAAATACCGGCTGCAGATGAATGGCGGCTTTGTGGAAGTTCCCAGCGAGGAAGTCGTAGCCATCGAACCCGAAGAAGTATTTACTCCGATCGTCGTGCCTGTTAAACCTGGCGCGCTGGCGCAGAATGCCCAATTCGGCCAATTCATTCAGTCGGCCGCCACGCGTTTCCACGTCGATGCGGACCTGATCTCCAGTGTGATTGCCATTGAATCCAACTTCAATCCCAAAGCGGTGTCCCGCAAAAATGCGCGTGGATTAATGCAGCTTATTCCCGGCACGGCAAATCGCCTGGGAGTGCGCAACGTTTTTGATCCGGCAGAAAATATCGATGCCGGCACGCGTTACCTCGGCGAACTGCTGCACCGCTACGACAACGATTTAATTCTGGCGCTGGCGGCCTACAACGCAGGGCCTGAGCGGGTGCAGAAATACGGGCGGGTGCCGCCATTTCCTGAAACCATGTCTTACGTGAAAAAAGTAAAGCACACTTACGATCAGCAAAAATTGCCGCCGCCCGCCACCGCAGCGCCTAAAATTAATTCCCCGACGTAAGCGTCGAATTGCAATTTCGCAAAACCAGTTCAGACGAACAGAAAGCTGCCACTGTGGATGCGGCGAGAAATCTTATTGCTGCGGAGGCTGCTCGGGTGCGGCAAGAGGCGGAGCAGGAGAAGGTGTGCCCGGGGCAGACGTGTTACCCGGAGTAGTGGGCTGTCCCGGGTTTGGATTGGTGGCGTTTGGCTGCTGGCCAAATGGACTCGGGTTGGTGCCGATGTTCTGACCCAAGCCAGTGCCTGTTTGCAGCGGTGCCTGCCCCGCGATGGTGGTGTCTTTTGACGGGTCCCAGATGAATTCAAACAAGTGATAATTCTTGGCCTTCTCGTAGACGATGACGGAAGGCGCGGAAATTTTGCTCCCTACTCCAATAATATTTCCGCCGATGATTGGCGCGGTTGACGTGGGAGCTATTGCTTGGGGTGTGGACATTGCATCGCCCGGTGTGGCCCCCGATGTGTCCGCAGATGCGGGCGATCCGCCGGGCACTGTCGCGACTCCACTTTGACCAGGCGCTCCAGCTTGACCGCCATTTGGCGCAGCACCCTGGGCATTGGGGTCGCCAGGCTGCGCTGCGGACTGTGCAGGGCTGCCGCCCCCACCTCCAGTGGGCGACGCCGCGCCCGGTGCCTGGGCAGCATTCGCAGAGGTGGCTCCGCCGTTGGCAGCCGACGATCCAAAAGAACCAAATCCAGAAGAGGAGCCGAACGCGGAAGATCCACCGGCTGGCCCCGCGCTATTAGTGGCTACCGTCGATGCCGCAGTGCCTAGCCCCGGGCCGCCCGTCGGTAATTGCAAAGTTTGGGGCGGCTTCAAACTTCCGATCAATTGCCCAGCCGGACCGACATAAATTAGCCGCCAAGTACCATCTTCGGCATTCATTGGATCTTTGTAGGCCTGCCGCATGAAACGCAGCGAGCCGGTCTTTGGCTTGGTTAGATCGTCAACGGAGGTTGGAAATCGCCCCATCTTGCGGTAATACAATTTGACGCCGCGAACATATTGACGCCCGCGCCAAATCATTTCCTTTTCTTTTTCGCGCTTCCCTTCCTGGAGAATGCGCGGGGCCACAGCCATGGCACCGATCAGCATGAGGGCGGTGAAAAATATCACCATCATCAGCGCGTAGCCATCCTGGTGACAGGAGGCGCGGCGTCCAGGGAACTTTCGCGGCTTGAATAAAGTTTTCATCAGGCTGGTGGCGCCGACTGCTCTTCCTGCATTGTTACAGTATTGCGGCGACCGGTGGCGATTTCCTCGAATTCGAGGTTGGCATTATTTATTTTCACAATGCGGAAACGCCCCAATAAGGTGTCGCCTTCTCCGACGATGTAAACCTCTTCGCCATCGGACAAAAACGCACGGCGCAAGGTTCCGTTGGGAATTGTGCCGTAACCAAAAAACTTCATGTTACCCGGGAGAGTTGGAGGAGGCGGCGGAGGTAAGACCGGAGGGCCAACCGGGCCACGCGAGGCCGCCTTGTTCACCTGCGGTTGTTCCTTTGGGGCTGCGACTTCGCTGAAAGGATTGCGGCCCATGCTGTGATATTCGGTTTTCTGAGCAGCTTCCATCTTATCGCGATGTAATTGCGGATTCTCGACTGCCAACAGCTGGTAATTCTGGACCGATAGCACATTACCGGGAGACGTGGGGGATGTAGTGCGATTGATATACCACACTACGGCCATGATCAGCACCAGCACGCCCAGCAACATTATTTGATTCTTTTGGGTCATTTACGCGACTCGAAAATACGTTTTCATGTGTACGGTTACCCTAATTGGCCCGTTGGCACCCTGATTCTGGGTATCGCTGGCAAGGGCCAGTCCATCGACCTCGTATAAATTTTTGGAACGCTGCAATCCGTTTAGAAATCGGACAACGGCGGTATACTCGCCGTTCAAAAGAAGATCAATATTCACTTCCTGCAAATTGCGCTTGGGAATTTCCTTCTGCTTAAAACTACGTCCCTCGATTTGGGCGCCGGCCTTTTTTGCAATTCCGTCCAGTTCCGCGGATACCGATGAATAGCCGTTGCTCACTGGCAGCAGAGTTTGCTCGAAGCGGTCGCAGTCTCTCTGGATGGCGGGAGTGAGTTGGCGGATGGATTCGCCGCGCTTGATATCGGCGCGCAGTACTTCCATTTGCTGATTCTGCAGCGCCAACTCTT
>JAUTXJ010000088.1 GCA_030838075.1 Acidobacteriaceae bacterium | reverse complement strand
GTGGTGGGGGGATTGGTGGCCGTTCCGGTGATCGCGGTGCCGACCAGCGTGGGTTACGGCGCGAGTTTTGGCGGAGTGGCGGCTTTGCTGGGGATGTTGAATAGTTGCGCGTCGAATGTGACCGTGGTGAATATTGATAATGGGTTTGGCGCGGCGCGGGTGGCAAGCTGCATTAACCGGTTGTAAAATTTCGAAAAGTTCACGACTCTCGCAGCAAGATGATAAGTTCGCAGATTCGAGCTCCGGCTTTTGGAAGGGTCTGAAGCGCCGTGATTGATCTGATTCTCCGCGATGCCGCGATGTACCCTCGCCTTTTTTGGTGGACGACTCCTCTTTCAATCCTCGACATTGACGTCTGGGAGCGCGAACATCTGCTTGTCTTTCCAAGAGATTTGAAGGAGCTCTGGAGTTCGAAAGGAGGCGCCGACTTTTTCGAGACGGAAACGATTCTGCAACCTTTCGGCGTTAAAGAGGAGTACGACCTGATCGAACCGGTATCGACCGTTCATTGGGAAAGAGGGCTGAGCCAGGATTTTTGTGTCTTTCACACAGGATTGGTCGATTCGGTCTTTCGTAAGTCTAATGGCGCGATTTTTTCTTTGCCAACCGATGACCCCACACAAATGACTCCATTTCGAGACCTAAACGAGTGGTATGTGGATACGGTGCGCTCGGTATATGAGGAAGCCTATGGCTTGGAGGCTTTAGTCTAAAGAGCTGGATGTGTTCTGTTTCCTTGAATTGGAACACCACCGCGAGATTTATAAACAAACCGAGTAGAGCCCTTACAAATGGTGCCGTCCAAAGCCCGTTCCCTCCAGCTATTCAGCTTTTAAGAGGACCTTCATAACGCCGGGTTGCTGTGCGTATTGGATTGCGGCGGGGGCTTCGCTTATTGGGAATGTGCGAGCGACGAGCGGGGGTGGGTCGACTTTTTCGGAGCGCAATAGCGCGATGGCTTTTGCGAAGGGGCCGCAGCGCGATCCGACTAGGGTGATTTCTTTTACGACCAGCGGCCAAGTTTCTACCGGGGCGGCACCGTGAAATGTAGATTTCAGGACCAGGGTGCCGCGGGGCTCGGTCATGTGTTGCGCGAGTGCGAGGCCGGAGGGCGATCCGGTCGCTTCGACGACCAAAGCAAAATTATCTTTCACGCGTTTCAGATCCGAAGCGTCGCCGCGAACGATTTGCGTTTCGATACCGGCTGCAGAGGCCTGCTGCAATTTATCTTTGTGCTTTCCATACATAACCACGCGGGGCAGGGTGGTGCGCAGGACGCGGGCAATTAATTGGGCCAGTTTGCCATCGCCTAGGACCGCGGCTTCGCGAAATTGTTTCATGTTGAGTTGAGCAAGGATTTCGCAGGCGGCTGCGAGCGGCTCAACGAAGACGGCTTGCTCATCGGCGATGGAATTGGGAATGAGATGAAGATTCTCAAGCGGGAGCGCTAGATATTCGGCGAAGGCGCCGTCGTGATTCACGATGCCGAGGACGGTCCGACGCGCGCAATGAGTTTTCAGGCCACGCCGGCAGAAGGCGCAAACAGGTCGATAGTTGTATGCGGAACAGGAGACGTTAATTTCGCCGGCGACGCGTTTGCCGAGCCATTTGGATTTTTCTTTCGTGGAGACGCCCTTAACGTCGGCGACCTCGCCGACAAATTCGTGGCCGGGAACTCCGCGGAAGGCGTGATAGCCGCGAAGAATTTCCACATCGGTGTTGCAGATGCCGGCCAGGAGAACGCGGACGAGCGCCCAGCGGGGACGGAGTTGCGGGAGCGGCTTGTTTAGCGCGACGAGTTTTTTATTTTTAACCGTGAAGGCGAGCATGGAATGTTTTTCGACCAATGATTTGTGCGCTGAAGTTTCTGTGTTAGCAAAGGGCGGCTGCGAGTGACTCTGCCAATGGCGGCTCCTGCTCGGGGAATACAGTGCGCAGGTCGAGGATCACGCGATTTTCTTCCACGCGAGCGATGACCGAAATGCCGCGGGCCGGGCGGCGCAGGCGTTGCTCTAATTTGGCGGCGGCATATTTGGAGCTGGATACACGAATAATTTTTGACGGCAGAGATTGGTCCGGAGTGGAACCACCGCCTGCCAAAGAAAAGCCATCGGCGATTTCCATTTTGGCGTCAGTGGACGGTAAAAGAGAACGCACCTGACGGATGAAATTTTCGGCGCGCTGTCGCAATTCTTCCGCGGTGAGGCGAATCATGCGTTGCGCGGGGATTTCTTCCCACGCCGAGCGCAGATATGCATTCAGGGTAACTTCCAGAGCCGCGATGGTGAGCTTGTCGACGCGCAGCGCGCGAAATAGCGGATGGCGGCGCACACGCTGCACTAATTCTTTTTTGCCGGCGATGATTCCGGCTTGCGGGCCGCCGAGGAGTTTATCTCCGCTGAACATCACCAGTGAAACGCCGGCCTCAATGCTGTGGCTCACGGTGGGTTCCGCGAAACCGCTGGCGGCGAGGTCCACTAGAGAGCCGGAGCCGAGGTCTTCAACGAGCGGCACAGAATGGCGTGCGCTAAGCGCAGCCAATTCGGGGAGCGAGGGCTTTTCCGCGAAGCCGGTAATTTTGAAATTCGAGGGATGCACGCGGAGAAGCACGCGAGTGTCTTCGTTGATGGCGTTTTCGTAGTCGCGCAAGCGGGTGCGGTTGGTGGTGCCAACTTCGCGAAGGATGGCGCCGCTTTGCGCCATGATTTCCGGGATGCGAAAGCCATCGCCGATTTCGATCAGCTCGCCGCGAGAGACGATGACTTCGCCGGCCCGGGCGAGAGCGGCAAGAGCTAGGAGAACGGCTGCCGCGCAATTGTTCACGACGATGGCGTGTTCCGCGCCAGTAAGGCGGGCGAGCAATTCGCTGGTGTGATCGTCGCGCCGGCCGCGAGCGCCAGATTCCAAACTATATTCGAGATTGCTGTATTGAGTGGCGGCGTTTTTTATGGCTTCGACGACGGCGGCGGGTAGTGGGGCGCGGCCTAAATTAGTGTGCAAGATAACGCCAGTGGCGTTGATAACCGGCTGAAGCGAGGGCTGAAGGACGCGATCCGCTTCGGCAGCAATGAGTTCTTCGATGGAATCGAAGTCGAGCGAAGTGACCGTCACGGACGGGCTAACGGATTGAGGAGCGGTAATTTGCGCGCGGACTGCCGCCAACACATCGCGCAGGAGCAGAACGAGCAGGTCGCGATCCATGCGCTTGGCGTAGGCAGCCAAGCGGGGGCGCGACAGCAGCTCATCGACACCCGGGATACGTCGCAATTGCTCTGCTTGCTCGGGAGAAATGGTACCTTTTGCGGCGGCCATACGGAAGGCCCGATGTTTACGAGGTTTGCGAGCGTTTCCCACGGCAGTATTTCAGCATAGGCTAGCGGTTTATCGCAAATGGGGCGCAAATAGGGCCCTATGGGTTGCCATGAGGGCAGGGTGCGGCTACGGTACACGATTCGCACGAAACCGCGCAGGTTCCATTGACCGCCGCGCAGGGGGCTCCTAGCATAATAGTTTGAGGGTGCCCCGCGTGGCCGTATCGACCACCACCACTGTCACTGTTGACGAGGAGCTAAACCAGTTCGAGCGCGACATTCGCCAATTGAAGATCGAGTATGAACAGTATTTTGGCGGAGGGCGCAAGCGGCCGCCCACGGAAATCGAATGGCGGCTTGAACTGTTTGCGAAGCGCTACGCGGAGCGGAGCGGAGAGTTGAAGTTTGGCCAGCGCTTCCGTTACAACAATCTCACGCAAACCTACGCAAAATATAAAGACGTTTTTCGCAAGCGACTGCAGCAGAAAGAAGAAGGCAAAGTATCGCGTCACTTTGGCTCAGCGGCCAAGAAGATTGAAGCGGAACGCGAAGAAAAGCGAGCGGCAACGCGATTGAAGGCTGAGGCGGAGGCCAAAAGCGAAACGGAGAAGGCGCTCTTTCGCGTGGTCTGCTCCAAGCCAGAGCAAGAGGTGGACAAAATCACCAAGCTTTACGAGGCATTTTTGGAGGCCAAGCAAAAAGCGGGAGAGGATACGCTCAAGTTTACGCGGTCGAATTTCCACGAATTTGTGACCAAAAAGACGAAAGATTTGCAGAAGACCAAGCATTGCAGGGATGTCGAGTATGTGGTCGAGGTGGTTGAGGGGCACGTAAAGCTGAAAGCTCTAGTAAAGGGTTGATTCGCTGCGCAAGACGTTATGGCATTTGTTGAAGATTCCCTCCTGAAGTTTTTTCACCTTAGCAGTCCAAGCAATTAACACCGAATCAAAACACGCTGGTTGCAGTCGAGGCTGCGAAGGCGTTTTGCTTTCGCCGGTGCACGGCGCTTACACTGTTGGCCGTTCGTACGGGGAGGAAGCAGATGGCGGTGCAGCGCGCGTTGATCAGCGTATTCGATAAGACTGGGGTATTGGAGTTTGCAAAGCGGGTAAACGCGCTGGGCATTGAAATTCTGTCTACTGGTGGCACGGCGAAATTGTTGCGCGACGCTGGGGTTGCGGTGAAGGATGTTTCGGAATTTACCGGGTGGCCGGAAATGCTGGGTGGGCGGGTCAAGACGCTGCATCCGAAAGTGCATGGCGGATTGTTATTTCGGCGCGGGCATACGGAAGATCAAAAGCAGGCGGCGGAATACGGAATCGCGCCCATCGATTTGGTGGTTGTGAATCTCTATCCCTTCGCGGAAACGGCCGCAAAAGCGGGGTTGACGGCCGGGGAGCTGATCGAAAACATAGATATTGGTGGACCCACGATGTTGCGTTCGGCAGCAAAGAATTTTGAAAGCGTGACGGTGGTGACGGATCCGGCGGATTACGAGCGGGTGGCCGCGGAACTGGAAGCGGGACGGGAGACTTCGCTGGCGACGCGACTGGATTTAGCACGTAAAGTTTTTGCGGCGACGTCGAGCTACGACGGGATGATTACGACGGAGTTGGAGCGGCTTTCGGCTAAGACGCCAGCGATTGAATTGGGCGAGAAGCAGCCTTTGCCGCAGCGTTTGCACGTCGCTTTGCGGATGCTGCAACCTCTGCGTTATGGCGAAAATCCGCATCAGGCCGCGGGCCTATACGTTCCGGCAGGCGGCGCGCCTCGCGGGCTTGCGGCCGCGAAGCAACTGCAGGGCAAGGAGCTTTCTTACAATAATTTTGTGGATTTGGAAGCGGCGCGCAGTTTGGCGGGAGAATTTTCGCGCCCAGCCGCGGTGATTATCAAGCACAACAATCCTTGCGGGGCGGCGGAGCAGGAGACGCCGCTAGATGCGTATCTGAAGGCTTTGGCGAGTGATCCTGTTTCGGCATTTGGCGGCGTTCTGGCTTTCAACCGGGTGGTGGACGCGGCGACAGCCGAGGAGGTCGCGAAACTTTTTGTGGAGTGCATAGCGGCGCCGGGATTCGACGAAAAAGCGAAGACCATTTTTGCGGCCAAGAAAAATCTGCGTTTACTGGAACTTCCCGGGAACGGATTGGAGGCTGACCGGGAACTACAATTGAAGCGCATTCTTGGGGGGATGTTGGTTCAGCAGCCGGACTTGGGGGAAATTAAGGAAGGCGAGCTGCGCGCCGTCACGAAACGGGCGCCGTCGCCGGAAGAAACGAGCACGCTGCGCTTTGCCTGGAAAGTTTCGAAACACGTGAAGTCGAACGCCATCGTGTTTGCGAAAAATGGCGCGACGCTGGGCGTGGGGGCGGGACAAATGAGCCGCGTGGATTCCGTGAAACTGGCGGTGATGAAGGCGCAGAGTTCGTTGCAGGCCAGCGTGGTAGCCTCGGATGCATTTTTTCCGTTTCCCGATGGCGTGGAAGAAGCGGCCAAGGCGGGAGCCACGGCGGTTATTCAGCCGGGTGGGTCAGTGAAAGATGCGGAAGTGATTGCGGCGGCGGACCGGCTGGGAATGGCCATGGTCCTTACCGGGATGCGACATTTCTTGCACTAAAACAGCTAGAAACCTGCTTGTTCACTTACGAATCCAACTTTCTGTGCACTGAATTCCGTAAGTCTGGGGATTAGCGTTCTGAAGGCAATCCGGTTTAGGACTAATTTAGCGACTCGTTAGGTGCGGGGCTATGGAAACGCGGGCCGGTTTGATTTTTGACCCCCGCCACAGCGGCATGGGATACTTTCTTTTTGGGGCATTCATGAATTCTCAACGAATGATTCTCGCGTTTTTGCTGGCCAGTGCCACGAGCGGCGCAAGTTTGTGTCAAACCGGGGGCCAACCGGTACCACCGGCGGGAACGTCGCAAGATAAAACCACTTCGCCAGGAAAGCCGACTTCGCAAGACAAGGCCAACGTGCCGGCCGCGACGCCGGACAAGCAGACCAGCGAGTCTTCTGTGCAGGTGGTGAAGACCCCATCCCGCGCGGATGCCTATTACAACTTCACGATGGGGCATATTTACGAACAGCAGTACGAGTCCACCAGCAAGCCCGAGTACGCCACGCAGGCCATCGATGCTTACAAGAAAGCTTACGCGCTGGATCCCAAGTCTCCAGTGATTGGCGAGCGGCTGGCGGAAATGTATTGGAAGGCGCAGCGCACTCATGAGGCGGTAACGGAAGCGCAGGCGTTGCTTAAGCGCGATCCTAACGATATTCAGTCGCGTCGGCTGCTGGGCCGGATTTATTTGCGAAGCTTGGGCGATTTCAGTGTGGGCAATGGGCAATCCGAGATTGTCGAACGGGCGATCGAGCAGTATGCAGAGATTTACCGGCTGGATCCAGGCGACGGTGAATCGGCGTTGTGGCTAGCGCGGCTTTACCGGTTGAGGAACGAACACGACAAAGCTGAAGCGGTTCTGCGCGGCATGTTGAAAGAAGATCCGGAGAACGAGCCGGCTATTGAGCAGTTGACGCAACTGCTTCTGGATGAGGGGAAGGCTTCCGAAGCTATTGCGTTGCTGGAAGAGGTTACGCGCCGGTCGCCATCACCGGCCATGCTGGATTTGCTGGGTGACGCGTATACCCAAACGCATGACTTACCTAAAGCTGAAATCGCTTATCGCAAGGCCACGGAACTGGACCCGTCAGAGCTGAGTCACCAACGCGGGCTGGGCCAGACTTTGATGGCGGAAGAAAAATATTCCGACGCGCTGGCGGTGTACCAGAAATTAGCTGACCTGATGCCTGACGACGCGGACGTCTATTTGCGGATGGCGCAGATTTACCGCGAGCTGCATGACCTGGGCAAGGCAGAAGACAATTTGGTGAAGGCGCGGCAGTATGCGCCAGGTAGTTTGGAAGTGATGTACAACGAGGCGATGTTGTATCAGGCGCAGGGCCGGAATGAGGATGCCATTCGCGTGCTGTCCGACGCGGTCGCCGGCATCAAGGCGCAGCCGGCGGGTTCCCCTTCGCGGGCACATTCGTTGGGGATTTTGTATCAGCAATTGGGGCAGCTTTATCGGGACATGCAGAATTATCAGGCGGCGATCTATACCTACCAGGAGCTTGGGCGGCTTGGTGAAGAAGAGGACCGGCGCGCGCGATTGCTGATGATGGATATTTACCGCGCGGCGAAAGATTTACCGAAAGCGCTGCAGACCGGCAAAGATGCCGTGGCGAAATATCCGAGTGACGTGTCGCTGCGTTCCAGTGAAGCGCTGTTGCTGGGCGAGAGCGGACAAACCGATGAAGGCGTGAAGATGCTGCGCACGCAGCTTACCGGGAAGCCGGGCGACCGGGACGTTTACCTGAATATCGCGCAGGTATATGAGCGTGGGCGGCGGTACAAGGAAGCGGAAGAAGCTGCAAAGGCTGCGGAAGTTTTGCCGGGGCAGCCGCGGGATAACGAGATGGTGTGGTTTTTGCTGGGCGCGATTTATGAACGGCAGAAGTTTTTCGATCGCGCGGAGGAACAGTTCAAGAAAGTGTTGGCCGTGAATCCGCGGAATGCGCCGGTGCTGAATTATTACGGATACATGCTAGGTGATCTGGGGATTCGGTTGGACGAAGCGGAGGCCTTGGTGCGGCGCGCGTTGAAGGAAGAGCCTTTTAGCGGCGCTTATCTGGACAGCCTGGGCTGGATTTATTTGAAGGAAAATAAATTGGGCGAGTCGGAGACCGCGCTTCGCAAAGCGCTGGAGCATGAAAGTCACGATGCGACCATTCATTCGCATCTGGGCGATTTGTACGCCAAGACCGGGCGTCCGGAGATGGCGGCCTCGGAGTGGGAAAAGTCGCTCGCGGAGTGGAAGCATTCTTTGCCGGCAGATGTAGAAACCGATAAAATCGCGGAGCTGGAAAAGAAGCTCTCGCAAATGAAGCATCGCGTCGCGCAAAAATCCTCTGCGCAAGAAAACAAACCTCAATAAGGCGCATGCGCGAAGTACGCATACCGTCCTTTGCAAAAATAAATCTGCGACTGGATATCCTGGGGAAACGTGCGGACGGTTATCACGAGCTGCGCACGATTTTTCAGACGGTGTCACTGCACGATGAATTGCGGCTTCGAGCCAGCAAGAGCACCGAAATTTCGTTGACCATTCAAGGAGATGATCAGCTGGCGCGGGAGCCGGCGAAGAAAAACCTCGCGTATCGTGCCGTGGAAGCTTTGCGCCATGAATTGAAGATTCGCCGCGGCGTCGAGCTGGAACTGCATAAGACGATTCCGTCGGGGGGCGGGCTTGGCGGGGGCTCGAGCAATGCTGCGGCGGCGCTGTTTGGGTACTTACAACTTATTAGACGGAAGTTGCCCATGGCGGTTTTGCTGGAGCTGGCAGCGTCGCTAGGCGCGGACGTGCCGATATTTTTATTTGGCGGACGGGCGCTGGGAGCGGGAAGAGGGGATGAGATTTACCCGTTGCCGGATATTAAGAAGCTGACACTGTTGGTTGTTG
>JAUTXJ010000064.1 GCA_030838075.1 Acidobacteriaceae bacterium | reverse complement strand
CTCTTGTTATTCTCGCGTCAGCGACGCCAACTCTTCAAAGCGTTGCGTATTTCTAGGAATATAATTCTCAGGACAGCTTATGCGCATACTCCTCTCCTCTTACGCGTTTATATCTCGCAAAGTAACTCCTGAACTTTTGGGACAAATCGCCCATGCCGGCTTTGAAGGTGTTGAGCTGTTTTGTTCGCGCAGTCATTTTGACTACACCTCGCGCGCCCAAATCCAGGCCATGGCTGAAGCCCTCAACACAAATAAACTCACTCTTGAGTCGCTGCACGCGCCCAATAGCCGCGACCTCAGTGCCACGCGTGAAGGCGGTACGCCGCTCTCCATCTGCGAAGTGGAGCGCGTGCGCCGCATCGAAGCCATGGATGAGCTGAAACGCGCCATCGATGTGGGCGAAGATTTGCCGTATTCGCGCATGATCCTGCACATGGGAGGCTCACGCGAAACCGCCGACCCGCGCAAACGCGACGCCGCCTTCAGCACTCTTGAACATCTCGTTCTGCACGCCCACCATTGCGGCGTGACTCTGTGCCTCGAAAATACTCCCAGCGAAATGGGCGATCCGGCCTACCTGCGCACTTTTGTGGACGAGACACGGCTTTCGGGTTTGCGCCTTAATTTTGACATCGGCCACGCGCATCTTTGCGATGGGCCGGCCGAAGAACGCATCGAAAAATGTTTTGAACCCATGCGCGATCTCGTCGCCAGCGTCCACCTGCACGATAATCACGGCGAGAAAGACGAACATCTTCCGCCTTACGCCGGCACCATCGACTGGCCCGCAGCTGTCAAGTTGCTGAAGACCTCGCCAGAGGGACAGACTCTGCCTGTCGTGCTGGAATTAAAAGAAAAAACCGGGCACGACGCGCCCGCCCCAATCGAATTGCTGGAATCCGCGCGCGCCGCCATAGACAAATTCGAAGAAGAGTGGGGCTAGCCTGCGAGCTCTACCGGACTTTTCGGCTTTTTAACCGCCACTGCTAAAATACTTGTAAGCAAACAATCTGCTTGGATTCGGTCCTCTCGATATTCCCTTGGATCGGCCGCGAAGATTTGCGAATTCAGGAAAACTAACGAATGACCATTATTTCTATCGAGGACGCCGGCAAATATGAAGGGCAGGAAGCAACCATACGCGGCTGGCTCTACAATTTGCGCGAATCAGGCAAGCTGATGTTTCCGATTTTTCGCGACGGGACTGGAATCATTCAAGGTGTGTGCGCGCTCAAGGAAAATCCTGAAGCGTTTGAAGCATTAAAAGGTCTCACGCAGGAGTCCAGCGTCATCGTCACCGGGAAAATTCGCGCCGAGCAGCGCGCCCCAGGCGGATTTGAGATGGGTGTTTCAAAGATTCAGGTGCTTCAGAAAGTTTCGGAAGCGCAGCCCTATCCCATTCAACTCAAGGAGCACGGTGTCGATTTTCTTCTTGATCATCGCCACCTGTGGATTCGTACTCCGCGGCAAGCCAGCATTTTGCGGATTCGCGCGGAAGCTATTCGCGCCGCCCGAAATTTTATGGATAGCCAAGGGTACATCCTCACTGACGCTCCGATGTTCACTCCGGCCGCTTGCGAAGGCACCTCCACACTTTTTGAAGTGAATTATATTGATGACCAGAAAGCGTATCTCACACAGAGCGGCCAGCTTTACATCGAAGCTACGGCTATGGCGCTGGGCAAGGTGTATACCTTCGGCCCCACGTTTCGCGCGGAAAAATCAAAGACTCGACGACACCTGACGGAGTTCTGGATGCTTGAGCCGGAGGCGGCTTACGCCGAACTCGGCGACATGATGAACCTCGCGGAGGGCCTAGTGAGCGCCGTGGTGCAATCCGTGCTCAAAAATAAATCACGCGAGGTCGAATTACTGAAGCGCGATACAAAAAAACTGGAAAAGGTGAAGCCGCCTTTTCCGCGCATCAGCTATGAAGAAGCCATCGGGATTCTCAACAAACACAACAATCCTACGAAATTCGGTGACGACATTGGCGGTGACGAAGAGACTATCGTGTCCAATGAATTTGACCGGCCCGTCATGGTCCATCGTTACCCGGCATCCATTAAAGCTTTCTACATGCAGCCGGATCCCGAGCGTCCCGATCTTGCGCTTGCATTTGACATGCTTGCGCCCGAAGGTTACGGCGAAATCATCGGCGGCAGCCAGCGCATTCACGACTACGATTTGCTGGTGAAGCGCCTTCACGAATACAAGCTGCCGGAAGAACCGTTTCAGTGGTATCTCGATCTGCGCCGCTACGGCAGCGTGCCGCATGCGGGATTTGGTCTTGGCCTTGAACGCACCGTGGCGTGGATTTGCGGAACGGAGCACATCCGGGAAGTGATACCCTTTCCGCGCATGATTTACCGGGTATATCCTTAATATTCGCGACAGAAAGAACACTATATGGCGCAAAAAGTCAGGATTATCGGTGTGCCCATGGACCTGGGGCAGAGCCGCCGCGGCGTCGACATGGGGCCATCGGCTTTGCGTGTGGCAGGATTGCAGGCGCGCCTGAAGCAACTTGGTCATCAGGTCGAAGACATTGGCAACATCCCCGTCAAGCAACCGGAAGAAATGCCGGTGGGTGAAAAGCGCGCCAAGTACATGGCGGAAATCGCCGAAACGTGTAAAGACCTGGCCGAAATTGTTCAAAAATGTCTGGAAGAGGATTTCGTCCCGTTGGTTCTTGGCGGCGATCACTCCATTGCCGCAGGCGCTGTCTCGGGCGTGGCCGCGTATTTCCGCAAAGAGAAAAAACAAATTGGCTACATCTGGCTCGATGCGCACGGGGATATGAACACGCCGGAATCGTCACCGTCGGGTAACGTTCACGGAATGCCCCTGGCCGCGGTGATGGGTTACGGTGCGCCGGAGTTGGTTGACCTTCTCGGTTTTAAACCAAAAGTGG
>JAUTXJ010000037.1 GCA_030838075.1 Acidobacteriaceae bacterium | reverse complement strand
GCTCCCTCGTGGTAGGCCAAGACCCTGTCGGAAGCTAGGGCCGTGAGGGAGTGTATCGATTTGATACAGTAAACACTTGACTTTGCCCTAGTAATGGATAGAGTGCGCTCTGGGAACCATTCCCCCCGGAGGCACTATGTCCCGTATTACATCGGCAATCTTTTTGGCCATGCTCGTTTTAACTGGAGCAATGGGCCTAAAAACAGTAGTAACCACCCACGGAGATTCTTCCGTGTTGATGGCCAACGGAACGGCACCGGTTCCACCGCTTCCACCGGCGTTCTTCAAGAACGGGACCGCACCAGTTCCGCCGCTTCCGCCGACGATTGCAAAGAACGGAACGGCGCCAGTTCCGCCGCTTCCGCCGAGTCAAGCAACGGCCTGGTAAGGTAACTTCAAGGCGGATAAAACCCGCATGAGGGCCAGGACGTTAGAAGGAAAAACGTGGTTGGCCCATTCGGATACACGATCTGGTTGTTAGGCGCTCTCCTAGAGGCCGCAGTCGTGGTGTGCTCGCTGGTTCGCGGCCCGTTGCGGCGTTATTTCACACTGAATCTTTATATGGCGATGTCGGTCCTGGTGAGTGTAGGCCGATACCTGGAATTTAGCCGGCATGGGTTGACGTCGTCCGAATATGTTTATTTCTATTACTACTCGGACGCCATTCTCACCATCTGTTTATACTTCGCGCTGATGGGTTTGTACGCGATTGTGTTCGAGGAACTCGGAGTAACGATGCGGCTCCGGGTTTTTATGATGTTGCTGCTCATTGGGACCACGCTATTTTCCTATAGCGTGGTGCACCAATCCGAGTCGCGAATGCTCACGCGTTACATAATTGAAATTTCTCAAAACCTATACTTCGTTGGATTGATTTTGACTTACGTACTGTGGGCCGCACTGCTTAAGCTGCGCGAGAGCCGCGTACGGGTAATCCAGATAGTGCTGTCCCTGGGCATGTATTTTAGTATTAACGCCGCCAACTACGCGCTACGTAACGCTTATCCTGACCTGCGGTTTGTCTGGGCGTTCCTGCCCCCAGCAGCCGGAATGTTCCTGCCCATTGCGTGGATCTACGCTTTTATGAAATTCGATGATGAAGCGCGATTGGCACCGGGACGCCTCGCGGCGGTGCCCCGATGATGGCCGCGCTAATTTTTATCTTTTCTGTCGCGGCATTGATGCAATTTTTTGTGTCGTATTGCCGGTCGCTGATCGCCGCATCATCGCGAAAGGCGTTGTCGGCTGACGTGCAGGACGTTATTGGGATCAGGCGAAGCGCTAATGGCGACGATTTTGAGCGTGTCATGCAGTATCTGCATTTATGCCCCGACCGGCGTGAAGACCGCAATGGCGTGAAGGCCATCGGCGCTTATTTTCGGTTGCTCGGTGCGGTTGGCGCGATCCTGGGAAAGCTGGTCCCTTCACTCCGCGTCTGGACTGAATTGGAACGTTCGCAATGTGCTTACTTTGCGGCCGTGGCGTTGGATCGCCGTATCGCGCACAACCGCGATATGTTCGCCGAACAAATGTCCGGGTAATTCTCTTCCCGCTTGCAAGAATTAACTACAGGAAATTACTGCTATCTGATTCGAAACAGTCGCTCTTCTTTGTTGGCTCGAATAAATTCCCCGTGATATTCTCGGGATGTTCCTCTCCTCGCCGGAGTGGATGCGTCCGCAGCGCAAAAACAACCGGTGAATAAAACTTGCTTGCAGTGTGGCGCGATACTGCCGTCGGGCATATCCGCTTGCCGTTTTTGTGATTCTCAATTTCAACCCAGAGGTGAAACGGAGAGGGCTTCTGTCCTTCCCCGGCACGATGTGGAGCTGACTTCGCAGGCCGCTCTCCGTACGACCGAGGCGACTTCGGTCTCGCCAGAAGACCCAGCGGTCAGCGCTGCTGAACCCGATCACGCATATGAGTGGCGCAGTGAACTGGCGAACCGCGTGGAAGCGTATCGCGTCAGGCGGCGCAAAGTATCTCCGAACGCAGCGCAGGCCCAGCTACCATTCACGGAGCCCGTGGCGGCCAAACGGGCGGCCGCTGTAGCGGCGAATTACGCTACAACGGTCCCGGTCGCGGAGCTTCACCGTCCGGAAATCCCCGAACTACAGTCAATATCTTCCGAAGCATCTTGCGGATCAGATTTCGTATCATCTTCCGTATATGGCGACGACGATTTTGCGTTCACCATCGCCATTGGCCGCATTGCATCGAAGCCGCACACAGCGGACGGTCGCATGATGATCGATGTGTCGAATTCAGCCGATGCCGATCCCGAAGCCTCGCAAGGCGAGACGGAGGAATTAACCGAGAATGCTCAGGCTGGTTTGTATCCTGTGGCTCCGCTCGGAGACCGGCAACTTGCCGGAATTATAGATGCCGTGTGTTTGCTTTTTGCGTTTGGCGGTTTTGTAGCCTTGTTCGGTTCACTTGGCGGACAACTCACGCTGGGCAAAATGAACGCAGCGGTATACCTGACGGCTTTAAGCGTGGTGTACTTTCAGTACTTCGCGTTGTTCACTATTTTTGGGGCGACGACACCGGGAATGATGTTTCGTGGATTGCAAGTGATGAGTTTTTCCGGGGAACCCCCAACACCAAGACAGCTGCTGCTTCGCAGCGCGGGTTATATGCTTTCAGCAGGGACATGTTTAATCGGGTTCCTGTGGGCACTGTGGGACGAGGATCAACTGACCTGGCACGACCGGATGTCGAAGACTTATTTAAGTTCCGCGCAAACGTACGCAGAGGTTGAACCGCATAGCGCTGCTCATCGCTGAATCAGGCGAAACTTCTTACGCTCTGTATTACTCGAAATTTGATTTAAACCCACGGCAGCCTTTACAGCTTCGCCACCCGCGTCGTAATCTGAATGTCATCATGTGGAATATTGAACAGAAATTTTCGCCGAAGGCCATGGAACAACTGGCGGCGCTGGGATTTGCAGTGGGCAGCACTCGCGGCGTTGTGCGCGTGGAAAAATACGGGGCAGGCGCGGAATTTCGCCAGGACCCCGACGGCCAATACCGGCTCACCATCATTCCCACGATTATGCTAAACGGGAAGTTCACGCGATTGTGGGATGCCGGCTACCAGAAATTTTTGCTTACCGACGACGGATTAAAATTCCCCGCGTTGGCGAGTCATCTCGAAGGCCTGCGTAAATTTAACGAAGAGTTGCGCACCGCGCTGGGCGTGCCGACTTTCTATAACGAAGCCATCGGTTCCGTCAGTCAGCTCAGCGTATACGACCGGGTAAAAGGCCGTGCGGGCGACATCCCTGACAAGACCGTAGGGGCGCACGAGCCGAATGTCGGGCATTAATCCGAGCTGTAGAGATAAATTCCCAGCTATCTTTGCAGGCAAAACAATTGGATGAGCATGCGGCTGGATTCACTCGCCAGCGGCGTCCTGTAGTTGTCGCCTGAACTGTTCCAGGTTTACCCGATGCTTGGCTGCTTTTTTTCGCCCAACATAAATTACTGGAATGTCGCAACCAAAGCGCTGCATTAGCGTGGCGTCACCCTCAATGTCAATCTCGCGAAGCGTGGCGCGGAATTCGCGCAAAAGCGGAGCGATCGCTGCCTTGGCTTCATCGCACAAGCAGCAACCAGCCTTGGTATAAAGCGTGACATCGGGACCAGGCTGAGACTGTGTCGGCGTGTCGGCCGCTCTCTTTGGTGCCAGTTCGCTCACGATTCAGTAGCCTCCCGAGTGCATACACGCATCATACCGTTGGCAGCTGCCTGCTGCGAGTCGGTTGGCAGATAAGCAGGCATAATAGTTGCCAGAGGATAGCTTCCATGGGTCGCGTCGTAGCGTTGATGGATGACATTTTTTTTCAGATGAAAGTTGCGGAGACCGCCAAGCATCTGGGCATTGAATTCAAGGTGGCTACCACCACTGCCGCGCTGCTGGACTTGCTGGAACCGCGACCGCAACTGGTAATTGTTGATCTCAACGCGCGTAACCAGCCCATCGACGCCATTGTGAAACTACGTGCAACAGCAAAGGACATTCGGGTGGTGGCATTTCTTTCTCACGTGCAAAGAGAATTGGCCGAACAGGCCAGGAACGCGGGTTGCGACGAGGTGATGCCGCGGTCGAGCTTCACACAAAATCTCGCCGAAATATTAAGTCCCGCGAAGGCTTGAAATGGAATTTTCGCGCATATCTTTTGCCAAGACCTTACGATTGTGGATTGGACCAGGTGCATTCGTGTTGCTGATGTTGTCGGCGTTGGTTGCCACCGCACCCGCACAGGAATCTTCTTCCCGCCCCGGTGACGCGCCGGCGACGCGGACTAATTTGCCGAGCGTGCCGACGGCCAAGGGCGCAGACGGCAAGACCGCACCAGCGGTTGCGGCAAACGGCCCGGCCGCAGCGCTTCGGGATGTTTTGCAAGCTGCGTGCACCCAAAGCGCGAGTGAGTTTTCGCGATATCTTACGGCGCGCAGCAAAGAAGCTTTCGAGCGGCTTACACCGGCGGCGCGGGTCGCGTTGATGAAACGCTTTGTGCTATTGAACACGCCGGGTAAAGCCACGAGCACCGCGAATCCCGCCGGCCGTCCGATCGTTCGGTGCGAAACGCCGGACCTGACCACGGAGATGTCCATCGGCGGAACAGACACCCGCGATAATCTGGCATTCCTGCCCATGGAGCTGCGCGACATTACAGACTCGACGGGAGCAAACGTGCGCCAGATCAGCATGGGTCTGGTGCGCGAAGATGGCCAATGGCGCCTGCTGTCCATTGGTGTGCTGCTCCTGGATCTCCCTTCATTGGAAATAGAGTGGGATGCTGAGGAAGCCGAAGCGAACGAAATCACCGCGCTCGGAAATCTACGAAGAATTGCCGACGCGGTGGAGACTTACCGGAGAACATATTTTCGCTTGCCCGAATCCCTGGCCAGCCTGGGTCTGCCGCCTTCGATCGCTTCCGCAAAAAACACTCAGGCGAAACCTCTTGCCGCGACTCGTGAGCATGCTGGACTGGTGGACGAGGAGCTTGCCAGCGGCAACAAAGACGGGTATGAATTTCGCATCATCATCGCGGGCGCCGACACGCTGGGCGCTCCGGCCAAATATCAACTGTCCGCCATCCCATCCTCTTATGGCCGAACTGGCAAGCGCTCCTTCTTCCGTGACACTGAAGGTGGATGGCGTGGCGCGGACCATGGCGGCGCCGTCGGCAGCGCCTCCGATCCCATTATCAATTAACTCCTGAAGATATTCGAGAGTTGGCAGATGTATTATTACGAATTATGTGGGAACGATTTAAGAAACCTGCACAACCGAAGGTTGTATTCAACAGTGGACATATTTGGCGGGAACTTACACCGATATCGAAGCGACGTCTGTCCGACGATGAGATGAACTGGGTGACGCAGAGCTTGAGCGCGAATAAAGAACTGAAAGATTTTTTAGCTCCTCAGCTATTTGCGGTCTCGAAGTGTCCATGCGGAACGTGTCGCACGGTTGGCCTGGATCCGATCGCATTACCCGGCCGGGAAGACAGGTCGGGTTATATTGGCGGAATTACTATCGAGACGAGAAACCACGGGCCGATTTCCGTTCTCCTTCATGCCAGCCACGGATTCTAGTAGAGATGGAAGTCATCTGGTCCAACTTTCCGAAGCCTTTTCCGGAATCGTGGGACGAAGTAAGTCGAACACTGGACTCTCCAGATTGAATTGCAGGTCGGCCCTTCTGAACTCGGCATAAATTCTATCTGGCAGGTCAGCCTGTTGTGCCCCCGGTAGCTTTCGCTTTCGATTCGCCTTGCGCGACCTCGCAGTGCCGTCTAACCTTGATTGCTATCCCGTGGCAGGCACATATCTAACCGTGAGGAGTCACCATGGCGTCTTCGGTCTGGAAAGGTTATCTGTCGTTCGGGCTGCTTTCGATTCCTATTCGTCTGTTCACCGCGGCGCGCGGCGAGCGGATCAGCCTTAATCAACTCCACGAAGTTTGCCATTCGCGCATCAAGATGCCGCTTTTCTGCCCCACTTGCGATCGCAAAGTGGAGCGCTCGGAAATCATCAAGGGCTACGAGTACGAGAAAGACCAGTACGTGCTGTTCAGCGATGACGACCTGGACAAAATTGAGCCGGACTCGGCGCGCGCGATGGAAATCCTGGAATTCGTGAAGGTGGACGAAATTGATCCGTTGTATTACGACGCTTCGTATTATTTGACGCCGGAAGATGAAGGCAAGAAAGCCTATTCGCTTTTGTTAAAGGCCATGGAAGATTCCGGCTACGCGGCCATCGCCAAGGTGACCATGCACCAGCGTGAACACATCGTGGTGATCCGCGCGCGCGAACAAGGCATGACGTTGCACACCATGTTTTATCAGAGCGAAATTCGCGAGGTGGCGGAATTCACCCATCAGGATAAAGTGGAACCCAAGGAACAGGAAAAGAAGCTGGCCATGCAATTAATCGAAAGCCTGGCAGCGACGTTTGAGCCGGAAAAGTATCGCGACGAATACATGGAAAGCATGCAGGCGATGATCGCCGCGAAACAAAAGGGCCAGGAAGTTACCGCAACGACTCACCCGGTGCGCGCTCCAGTCATCGATTTGATGGATGCGTTGCGCAAGAGCATCAATGCCAAACCGGCTGCCAGCGCCAGCAAGAAACCTCCGGTGCGCTCCATCTCCTCGGGCTCTTCGGCGGCACAGGCACAATCGACTCGCAAGTCGAGCAAGAAGGCGGTAGGCTAGTTTTTATTTGATGGCAACGTCTGATCGATTCTCGCGCCTCGAATTTCAACGCATGCTAGATGTGACGGAGAAACAGCTCAACTACTGGGAAAAGTTGCGCCTGGTCGAGCCACGAAAAAGCGGTCTCGAGAAATCTTACGACTTCCGCGACCTGATTACCCTCCGAACGGCCAAGCAGCTCATCGAAAAAGGGGTCCCAGCGCAACGGCTGCAGCGTTCCATTGTGGCGCTGCAACAAAAACTGGCGGAGGTGCAGTCTCCGCTCACCGAATTACGCATTCGTTCCAACGGCCGGGACGTCATCGTGGAGCGCGCGGGGGTGCACCTCGAACCCATCTCCGGGCAGATCATGCTCAATTTTGAGACCCTCGAGCTAACCGAAAAAGTTCGCATGATGCCGCAGCGCAGCGCGAACGATTGGGTCGCTTTGGGCGTGAAACGAGAAGAACAGAGTGCATCAAATGCGGGGCCACGACTAGCAGCGGAGGCGTATCGATCAGCGTTGGAAACCGATCAGAGCAACGTGGATGCTCTAAATAATTTGGGCACGCTTTCCTACGAAGAGGGCAATCTCGAAGATGCCATCGCTCTTTTCCGGCACGCCGTGAAACTACACCCCGACCACATGCTCTCTCACTTCAATCTAGGAAGCGCGCTGGAAGAAACCGGGCACGACGAACAGGCCCGGCGTCACTTGCGCAGCGCTGTACAGCTCGATCCGGAGCACGCGGACGCGCAGTATAACCTGGCATTCGTATGCGACAAACTCGGCGCCTACGTCGAAGCTCGGCGCCACTGGCAAAAATATTTGGAGCTCGATCCTGATAGCTCGTGGGCGACTTATGCGCGCCAGCGGCTTGCCTGCCAAAAATAAATGGCTGTTCAGAAGAAATCGTGGGTGGACTCCGGCTCGGGCAGCTTGCCAAGTGAGTGATAGAGGGCGAGTTCGAGGACGCGGTAGGTGCGAAAGCCGTAGGATTTTCTCATGGTGACTTTGGCCTTGTTGTTCAAACCCTCCACTACGCCGCTGGAAAGTAGCTTTTGAGCACGGAAATAATTCAGGATGAGTTCGCGATGCTTGCGTAGCGAACGGGCGATCTTCTTCGTGATGAGTTCCATGGCGCAGAAGCGAGCAACGGCGAAAACCTCTACCATAGACCGCGCCACGTCGGTGTCGCGTACCGTCCTCGACAACCTGTGGCCGGTAACCGGGAGGTCATCCGCTATCTCAA
>JAUTXJ010000025.1 GCA_030838075.1 Acidobacteriaceae bacterium | reverse complement strand
GGAACACCCAGCACACCCGAAAACATTTCCACCACGGAATTCGGCAGCGAAACGTCATGCTTCTCATCCAGCGCCAGAATGTCGGCCGGACGCAGTTCGTTGGCCATCAAAAAAAGCGCCATGTCGCCCACAACTTTACTCGAGGGCGTAACCTTAACAATGTCCCCAAAAAGCTGATTGACCTCCGCGTACATTTTCTCCGCTGCGCGCCAACGATGCCCCAGCCCCATGGACGTCGCTTGTTCTCGAAGATTTGTGTATTGCCCGCCGGGAATCTCGTGTTGATACAAACGCGCAGAACCCGATTTCGGACCCGAATCGAACGGCCCGTAAAAGCCGCGCACCGTCTCCCAATAATCCGAGCACTCATTCAACGTTTCGATGTCGAGCTGCGTATCGCGCGGCGTGTGTCGCAAAGATTCAACGATGGCATTCAGGTTCGGTTGGCTGGTACCTCCGCTCATGGAGGCAACCGCGGCATCGGCTACATCCACTCCAGCTTCAGTAGCCTTCAAAATACTTGCAGCGTTGAGCCCGCTGGTGTCGTGCGTGTGGAAGTGAACTGGTATGCCAATCTCTCGTCGCAGCACTTTCACCAGCTCATACGCGGCATAAGGTTTGCACAAACCGGCCATATCTTTAATCGCCAGAAAATGAGCGCCGAGCTTTTCGAGCTGGTGCGCCAGCGCAACGTAATACTTCAGCGAATACTTCGGCCGCGCGCTATCGAGAATATCGCCCGTATAGCAAATGGCCGGTTCACAAACCGCGCCTGTCTCTAATACCGCGTCAATCGAAACGCGCATGTTGTCTATCGAATTGAGCGAATCGAAAATCCGAAAAATATCGATGCCCTGTCCGTACGCCTCGCGCACAAATTCCACGATCACGTTATCGGGATACGAAGCGTAGCCAACCGCATTGGCCCCGCGCAGCAGCATCTGAAAACAAATATTCGGCACACGGATTCGCAGATCACGCAGCCGCTGCCACGGGTCCTCATGCAAAAAACGCAACGAAGTATCGAAGGTAGCACCGCCCCACATCTCCAAACTAAAGAGATTTGGCAGCCGCCGCGCCACCGCACCCGCAGTCGCGAGTAAATCATGTGTGCGCACACGAGTGGCCATCAGCGATTGGTGAGCATCACGAAATGTAGTATCCGTAATCAACAGCCGCTTTTCTTTTTTCGCCCAGACCGCGAATTTCTCCGGCCCGAGTTTGTGCAGTAGTTGTCGTGTTCCGTCCGGAATATCCATTCCAGGCGCAGCCGGAACAACCGCAACCTCGCGCGTCTCCGGAGCTTTCTTCCCTTTCACCTCCGGATTCCCATTCAAAATAATGTCGCCTAGATAAGATAAAAGTTTCGTGGCCCGATCGCCCCGCGTGCGAAAGCGAAAAAGCTCCGGCGAATCGTCGAGAAACGATGTGGTGACATCCCCAGCACGAAATTTGGGATGATTGACAACGTTTTCCACGAACGGAATGTTCGTTTTTACTCCGCGGATCCGAAACTCGCGCAACGCCCGGTCCATGCGCTGGCACGCTTCCGGCAGGTTTGCGCCCCACGCCGTCACCTTGACCAACAAAGAATCGTAATAAGCGGCCAGAATTGCGCCCGCATAAGCCGTTCCGCCGTCGAGCCGAATGCCAAAACCCGCCGGTGAACGGTAGGTAGAAATTTTTCCATAGTCCGGGGAAAAATTATTAGAGGGGTCTTCCGTGGTGACACGGCATTGCAACGCTGCACCATAAAGCGGAATTTTTTCCTGGGCCGGCAGCGACAGCGGCGCTTCATGCAAATGATGCCCCTGCGCTACAAGAATCTGCGAGCGCACCAGGTCAATCCCCGTAACCATCTCCGTGACGGTGTGCTCCACCTGAATGCGGGGATTTACTTCGATGAAATAAAATTTCGCGGCGTCTACGTCATACAAAAATTCAACCGTTCCGGCGTTTCTATACCCCGCTTTGCGAGCCAATTTCACTGCGGCTTCGCATAATTGACTCCGCACCCCCGCAGGTAAATTTGCCGCGGGTGCGACTTCCACTACTTTTTGATGCCGTCGCTGCACCGAGCAATCGCGCTCGTACAAATGCAGCAGTTCCCCATGCTCATCGCCAAGAATTTGCACCTCAAGGTGTCGAGCGCGTGGCAGATATTTTTCAAGGAATACCGAACCATCACCAAACGCCGATCGCGCTTCTCCCTGGGCCTCTTCCAACAACCGATCCAGCTCCGCCGCGTCATGAACAACGCGCATCCCACGCCCGCCGCCTCCCATCGCGGCCTTGACCATCACCGGATAACCAATCTCATCTGCGGCTTTGTGGGCCTCGGCGTTGGTTTTTACCGGTTCGGCAGTACCCGGCAACACCGCAACGCCCGCCGAAGCCGCGAGCCGCCGCGCCGCCGTTTTATCGCCCAGCAATTCCAGAAGATCAGGGGTAGGTCCAACAAATTTAATCCCAGCCTCTTCGCATGCACGTGCAAACGCCGGATTTTCAGAGAGAAATCCATAACCGGGATGGATCGCGTCAACCTCTTTTTCCTTGGCCAGCGCGACGATCCCCGGAATATCGAGATACGCCTCTACCGGGCCCTTGCCGACGCCGATCAAATACGCCTCATCCGCTTTAAAGCGGTGCAGCGCCAGCCGGTCTTCCTGCGAATAGATCGCCACCGTGCGCAAGCCAAGCTCATTGGCAGCGCGAAAAATCCGGATAGCGATTTCGCTCCGATTGGCCGCGAGCAGTTTTCGGATAGGCCGGCTAACTTTCATTGGGAAGGCAGAGCAGCAGAACCATGCGCGAAATTCTACATTGTTTCATCGGCTGGGCGCGAGGCGACCACGCCGAATTTTGCATTCAGCAAAAAGAAATAATTTATGCCCGGGAATTTTCGACGATCACCAGACCAACGCTCCACAGTGGAAACTATTTCTTGGAGTCAGAAGACTCCGCCACTACTGGAGTGGCCGGCGGCGCTGCTTTCAATTGGTCCAGCTCAATCTGAACCTTCTCCCACGCCTTAGGATCCCGCTTCGTGGCATACGGCGCGTTCGGGTCGTTGTAAAACGCCAGAATATTTGTTCGCACTTCCGGCAAAGCCTTGGCGAATTTCTCATCGGACAACTTGTCCAGCAATTTCGCGTAGGTATCATCGCTCATCCGGTACTTGCCCGGAGCAATGCTTCCTCCAGTGTCAAAGTTATCGTTGACCATCTCAATGTGGCCGCTCGGAACCTGCGCCAGCAATTTGCGGTAACGATCCATGGTGGCGTTGAAACTATCTTCAAACATCTTTTCCGTTTGCGGCGTCGGAGCGCGGAACTGAAGGACCCTTAGCGGTCCAATCTTGGGCAGCAGTTTCGTCAAGAACGCGATAAATTTCTCGCCGGTCGTAGGCTGGTCGTAATTCTTGCCCCATTCCTTTTCATAACTGGCACGCTTTAGGTTGTACAGAAACTTCCTCTTGGTCATGCCCGGCATGTCTTTCTGTATATCTTTTTGCTTCAGGCTCCACGCGATTTTCGTAGCTTTGGGAAGCTGCTCGCTTACCGCATGGCGATAGGAATTTAAGGCCTTTTCTTCATTCGGCAGCACCGTTCTCAAATCTAGACCGTAAGTTTCCAGAAAAGCCTGTTCCAACAATGGCACTGCCACCTGAAACCCGATGAAGTCGTGATAACTGTCCGGAGCGTAGCGGTGCTGCGCCACTTCCAGCACATCAAAGCCAAATTCAGTTTTCACGTGCGCCAGTGGGTCTTCTTCATACGTCACTACGTCCCCATATTTCTTCTTCAGCTTCGGATATAAAATCGGAACCGCATGATTCGTTCCGATGCTGTGCCCATCCGTATCTGCGGCGTAATGCGCCATCGAGCCCAACGCGAAAGCGTAATCGTTCAGGTCCTTGGAGTCGTGCATCATTGCAAGAATAAAATCGGCGCTGCGTATGTAATGCGTGAGGTCGCTGAAAAAATGAGTGCCGTGCGGGTAGTAACCCATGTCCTGAATAATGGCCCCGCCGTAAGCATATCCGTGAGCCTTGCGCAGTTCGTCGGGCGTGGCGTGCGGAAACCGTTTCAGTAGCAGCGGCTTCAGATTCGTGTCCCAGGCCGCGTCGATGATGGCCTCGTGGGAAAGCACGGCATAGGCCGCGCATCGCAGTGGCAGAAGAAGGGCCAATAGCAGCGCCACGGCGACAACAATCTTAATGGGGTTTTTTGAATTTTTCAGGTCAAAGTTACTCAAAAGAAGCGTCCTTTTAACAGATAAAGTTTACTGGAAATAGTTTAGCCCACCTCAGATGCAATGGAAGCGGGAAGGCGCGCACTGGTACCAGAATGTTCTATACCGATAAGACGCCAAAAGTTGCTACGAGGGAGGCGTTAGAATTTAAAGAACGACCGATGCAGGAGCATAACTCTTTCAAACAATTAGTAGGAGCGGTGACCTAATATTTTCGAAGAACGCCAATCACGCGGCCCTGGATCTTAACGTCATTGGCCGCCACGATAATCGGTCCCATTTCGGAATTGGCAGGCTGCAGTCGAATCTTCCCAGGTCCTTCGCGGTAAAAACGCTTCAATGTAGCCTCATCCTCACCGATCAGCGCCACCACGATGTCGCCCGCGTTAGCCACTTGCGTCTGCTCGCACACCACATAATCTCCATCCATGATGTGATCTTCAATCATCGAAGTGCCTTTAACCTGCAGCACGAACGAATTTCCCCCGCGCGCGAAGTCGCCGAGCGACAAAGTTTCGCGCTCTTCGACAGCTTCCAGCGGCCGGCCCGCTGCAATTCGCCCAACCAGCGGCAGCTCCTGAATCCTTCGTTCCATCACCTGGTCTTTCACCGATTTCGGAAGTTGCACAATTTCTATAGAACGGCTCTGGTTATAACCGCGCCTAATGAAGCCTTTCTTTTCCAGCGTGGTGATGTGTTTATGTACGGTCGCCAGTGAAGTCAATTTCAAACCTTTGCCAATTTCTTCAAAGCTGGGCGCGTAACCGTGTTTCGTCTCAAACGAAACCAGATAATCCAGAACCTCTTTTTGACGCTTGGTCAGGGCCACGTAAGCCTCCGATCGCCTGCCTGCATTTCTCCTTCTGTGGACGGCAGGCCTTGTGCCACTAACTTAGGCGAAAAGAAAGCGAACGTCAAGCGAAAAGCTGAACTTAATATACAAAGTAAGAACGGGAAGCCCCAGATCTTGGCGAACGACTTTGATGTTTCAATGTGGCACAGCCGTCCAAAATCTTTACGTCTGCAAGGCCAGGTGTAATTTTCTACACCGCTACTCTTCGGGTCACCGCCAGCCCGCGTCGTTCCCCTGTGTGTTCTGCGGACACACGCCTCGCTGTGATATTCTTGTTGTGTCACCCTTATTGCCGTCCTTGTAGTCCCGCATGCGACACAGGCGGGTATGCGTCCTAGGGCCCAAGGAATTCAGCGATTATGTCGACGTTAATTACACTGCCGCCCTCAAAGACCAAGCCAGAAGTTATCGACAGCGCCGTTATCCGCTTCGCAGGCGATTCCGGCGACGGCATGCAGATTACCGGCAGCCAATTCACAAATACCGTCGCTCTCTACGGCAATGACATCCGCACCTTCCCCGATTACCCTGCTGAGATTCGCGCGCCGGCCGGGACGCTCCCCGGTGTAAGCGGTTTCCAATTACATTTTTCGTCCGACGACGTCTCCACTCCCGGCGACGCCGTCGATGTGCTCATCGCCATGAATCCCGCCGCGCTCAAGGTCAACATCGCCGACTTGAAACCCAACGGCATCCTCATCGTTAACAGTGACAGCTTCACGGAAAGCGATCTGCGCAAGGCGCAAATGACCGTGAATCCCCTGGAAGACCACTCGCTCGACAAGTTCCGTCTCTTCTCCGTCGAGCTCGAACGCCTCACCCGCCGCGCGCTTGAACATCTGGGACTTGATGCCAAGTCGATGGATCGCTGCAAAAATTTCTTCGCCCTGGGCATGTGCTACTGGCTCTACAACCGCTCCATGGATTCCACCGTCCGCTGGATTGAAGACAAGTTCAAAGGCAAACCGCTGCTGACGGAAGCGAACAAGCTGGCGATGAAGGCCGGCTATTCCTACTGCGAAGCCACCGAAGCATTTCAAATCAGTTATGAAATTCCGCGCGCGCAGTTGTCACCGGGTCTGTATCGCAACCTCAGTGGCAATCAGGCGCTGGCACTGGGACTGGTCACCGCTTCTCAAAAATCCGGCCTGCGTCTCTTCCAAGGAAGCTATCCCATCACTCCTGCCTCGGACATTCTGCACGAGCTTTCGCAGTACAAAGATTTCGGCGTAATGACCTTCCAGGCCGAAGACGAAATCGCAGCAATTACTTCCGCGATCGGTGCATCTTATGCCGGCGCTCTTGCCATTACCACCACCTCGGGCCCGGGAATGGCGCTCAAAACCGAAGCGCTAGGCTTGGCCGTAGCCATCGAGTTGCCTCTCGTAATCTGCAATATTCAGCGTGGCGGCCCATCAACCGGCCTGCCCACAAAAACCGAACAAGCGGACTTGTTGCAAGCCTTGTTTGGACGAAATTCCGAAGCACCCATACCCGTAATCGCCGCTGCCACTCCCGCTGATTGTTTCTGGGTTGCGCTGGAAGCCTGCCGCATCGCGGTGAAATATATGGTCCCCGTCATTCTTCTTTCAGACGGTTATTTAGCGAACGGCGCCGAACCTTGGCACGTTCCGGAAGTCAGCGAGATACCGGACTTCAAAGTGCAATTTGCGAAAACCACTAAAGGATTTTTACCATACAAGCGCGACCCGCAAACGTTGGCACGCCCGTGGGCAGTTCCCGGAACACCCGGCCTCGAACACCGCATTGGCGGCCTTGAAAAACAAGACGTCACTGGCAATATCAACTACGAGCCTTTGAACCATGAAAATATGGTGCGCATCCGCGCCGCGAAGGTTGCCGGCATCGCTCAGGATATTCCCGAAATTGTGCCCGCAGGCGATCCTGAAGGAGACTTGCTGATCGTCGCCTGGGGTTCAACCCACGGAGCCATCACTGCGGCCGTTCGCGCGCAACGCGAAAAGGGACACAAAATCGGTCACGTGCACTTGCGCCATCTGAACCCCTTAGCGCCCAACCTGGGCGAAGTCATCGCAAGATACAAGCGCGTCTTAGTTCCGGAACTCAACATGGGTCAATTGCTCTGGGTCCTCCGCGCCAAGTATTTAGTCGACGCCGTAGGCCTCAACAAAATTCAAGGCCGTCCCTTCAAGCAGGCTGAACTCGAACAAAAAATCGAAGAGATGCTCGGCAGCCAGGAGAATTTCGCATGAGCACCACCACGCTGCCACCCATCACCCCGCTCACCAAAAAAGATTTTCAGACCGATCAGGAAGTGCGTTGGTGCCCCGGCTGCGGAGACTACGCCATCCTGTCCGCGGTGCAGTCGGTATTTCCTGAGCTCGGAATCAAGCGCGAAAATTTCGTGGTCGTCAGCGGAATCGGCTGCTCCAGTCGCTTCCCGTATTACATGAACACTTTTGGCTTTCATACTATCCACGGCCGAGCACCCGCCGTGGCCACCGGTATCAAAGCGCTTCGCCCTGATCTGGAAGTTTGGCTTGCCACCGGCGACGGCGACGCACTCTCCATCGGCGGAAATCACACCATCCACATGCTCCGGCGCAACGTGGGTATCAAGGTGCTCCTCTTCAACAATCGAATTTATGGATTGACCAAGGGTCAGTATTCGCCCACCTCCGAGTTGAATAAAAAAAGCAAATCCACTCCGTTTGGATCGCTGGACCGTCCGTTCAATCCGCTATCGTTAGCCATCGGCGCGGAAGCCACTTTCGTAGCTCGCTCCGTCGATGTTTTCCAGGGCCACCTCAAAGAAACTCTGAAGCACGCCGCGGCTCACAAAGGCTCGGCCTTCGTGGAGATTCTGCAGAACTGCAATATTTTTAATGATGGCGCGTGGTTCTCTCTCACTGAGCGCGAGGCCCGCAGCGAACACGTCATTCAACTCGAGCATGGCAAGCCGCTAGTATTCGGCAAGAATCGTGACAAGGGCATTCGCATGAGCGGCCTCGACATGGAAATCGTGCAGCTGGGGAATGGCGTCACAGAAAAAGATTTGCTGGTCCACGATGCCCATCATCTCCAAGCCGCCTACGCATTCCAGTTGTCTCAAATGGAGAAACGCCCGGGCTTCCCCACCCCCATCGGAGTCCTGCGATCCTGGGAAGACGTTCCGCGCTATGAAGACGTCATGAATCAGCAGATCAACGAGGTCATCGCCAAGCGGGGCGCTGGAGATTTGACCAAGCTTCTCCGCGCTGGCGATACCTGGGAAGTAAAATAGTCATTTCGAAGAAGTGAAATAATCGCTTCGAAAACCCCGAACCTTGGGCAGCCCGGTCCTCCTGCACCTGCAAATCCTTTCGGAAAAATTAAAAGTATTGCTGTAATCTTCCGCGCCTGTGCTACATCTAATCCTGCAGTTCTGTCGCCCAGGTCATGGATGATTCAGCCAAACTCGCTCCTTTTTTTCCGCTCGGCGATCTCGATTCGTTTGCCCCAAGTCTAGTGGGCGACGCACCCGATCAGGCCGAAGGCCTCGCGCTCCTCTACGAAGTCAGCCGCGAATTGACCGCCATCCTCGATCGTGAGGAATTGCTGAGGCGCATCGCCCAACACGTAAAGCGCATCGTGAATTATCACGTCTTCACCGTAATGCTCTGGAACGAGACCCGCCAAATGCTGGAAAGTGTCTTCGCCATGCATTACGACGACGCTATCCCCGCGCGCCTGCGCCTCCGTTTGAATCAAGGAATTACCGGAATGGCCGCCGGAGAACGCCGTCCAATGCGTATTGGCGACGTGCGCAAGGATTCGCGTTACGTGCAATTTGATACCGACGTGGAAGTTCGCTCGGAATTGGTCATCCCGCTCTTACTGCAGGATCGCCTGATCGGCGTGCTCGACCTCGAAAGCACCGTGCCCCAAGCCTTCACACTCGACCATGAGCGCATGCTCGACACCATGGGCACCTACGTTGCTATCGCTCTAGAAAATGCCCGCCTGTACCAGGAAGCACGCGAGAACGAACTGCGTCTGCTAAACGATTTGAATATGGCGCGCGAAATTCAGCGCCAGCTTTTGCCGAAGGGCGCGAGAGAAATTCCTGGCCTTGATCTGGCTGCGGCTTATGCTCCTGCCCGTGAATTAGGCGGCGATTTTTACGATTTTCATCCCTACGGAGAAGGCCGCCTGGCGTTCGCGCTCGGTGACGTCTCTGGCAAAGGAACCGCTGCCGCGTTGTACGGCTCACTCGCCATAGGAACTCTGCGCGAAGTCGTCACCGACCATACTCTTGGCGCCGGGAAGATGCTCTCGGTACTAAATCGCCGGATGTTCGGCGCGCGCCTGGAAGCCAAGTTCATCGCTTTGCTCTTTGGAATTTACGACGCCCCTGCGCGGCGTCTCACGCTGGCCAATGGCGGCGAGCCTTATCCCCTGCTGGTACGGAACGGCGAGACCACCGAGATTAACGTAGCTGGCGTTCCCCTCGGCTTGTTCGCAGAAAGCGAATACGAGGAAGTCACCATTGACCTGCAGCCAGGAGATGTTGTGGTGTGCGCCTCCGACGGTATCTTGGAATCCGAGGACAGCGACCGGGAAGAGTTCGGCGCCGAACGCCTTCACGCGCTGCTGAAAGGCGTCAACGGAGACGAAACATCTCTGTCCATTGCCAACAGAATTCTCGCCGCCACCGACGATTACAGCGGCGCCGAATCCACTCCCCACGACGATCGCACCTTAATCCTGCTGCGCGTCACCGACGAACCCACGGAAGACCTCTACAAACTTCCCATCATTTATTGAGCCGCCGCTCAGTTGGTGTCACCCGCCCCGTGTTTCTGACCGCATTTCTTGCAAGGCGTTGGCGGTTGAGTATTGTCCACACGATGGGCGACGGCCGGCACAGTTCTAAGGTAAGCGTACATGGCTTTCAGATCTTCGTCTGTTTGCCCGCTATAGCCCTGCCAGGGCATCGCCGTGTTAAGTTGCCGCTTGCCGACGTAGCCCGTCCTCAACGCCTTCACAAACTTTTCCTCCGTGTAGCCGCCGATCCCCGTCGCGTCCGGCGTGATGTTGGGGCTTGCGATTTGCCCCGATGCATCAAAAACCTGTCCGCCGGCAAACTTCATACTGGAATCCAGCCGGCCCCGCTTGCGCGGCGTATGACAGTCCAAACATGACGACAAATTCACCAGGTATTCTCCACGGCTCGCGGGAGTTGAGAGATCAGCTTGCACCGGTTCCGTTACCGGCTCGGGAACGCCGCGAATCAGATACTTCACCGGAAAATGAATATCTGTGCGCGGCAGTGCATTGTGAATTGGCTGCAGAGTCTTGAGGTAAACAACCACCGAAGCCAGATCGTCGTCGGACATCCGCCGGAAATGCGCATACGGCATCATCGGAAAGAGTGTTTGCCCGTCGTGACTGATGCCTTCACGAATCGCGCGTGCCAATTGATCATCGGTAAAGTTGCCGATACCTGTCTCGCGATCGGGCGTAATGTTCGGCGCCACTACAGTTCCGGGAAAACCTGGAATATTAAAAAACTGACCACCGCCTTTTTGCCCCCGCACCAGTTCAGGACCGTTCGGTCCTTCTTCTTGGGGAGTGTGACAATACGTGCAGCCAGCGACGTGCTCCGAGAGGTATTCGCCGCGTTTTAGTCGCTCCGGTGTAGCTTCAAACTTGCAATCCGTCAGCGCGCGCTTTTTTGACCCTATAAATGGGCGCCACCCAATTGTCGCGCTGATGCCAACCACCGCTAGCACCACCAGAACAAGCACACCAATACCAAGACCCTTCACAAATTTGTTCATCCCCAAACTCCTTTGCAGTAATTACGCGGCGACGTGCAGAAATATTACAGAAATAACTTTTAATCTTGCACCACGCGCGTCGAAACTGCCTGGCGGTAGCGGATTGGAGTAATGCGGATTTTACATCAGCGGCTAACGGTATTAGCGCAGCGCTGAAAGTCGAGCGGCGAAGCCCTGTGTTTAGGGAAAAAATGTCGACACGCCGACATTTTCCCATTCGAATGATAAGAGATTAGTTTTTTCGAAAACCAAACTAACGCGGAGGGTGCCCCAAGCTCGATTTTCAGCCTGGGTCTTGGGTTGTGCGTCTGTCTACCACACCGACTCAAGACGTAATTCTAAGCCTCAAATCCCTGAAGATCTTGAGAAGTTTACTGTCCGGCTTGCAGCTTCGAGACGGTATTAGCCGTCGCCACCGTGGCGAAATAATTCTGTTCCCGCAGCCGTCGATAAATATTCCCCGCAACCGTAGCGGCCGTGGGTCCTTTTACGCGACGAGTATTTCCACGAAGCAGAACCGCCAGCGCAATTTTCGGATGAGCTTCATCGGCGTAAGTCACGAACCAACCGATACGCGAAGGCGTAACGTGATCGTCGCAAGTCCCGGTCTTGCCAAGCGGCGTTTCATCCCCGCCATGGTCGAAGCTCGATTTGCCAGTGCCATACAGAACCGCTGCGAGCATGCCTTCACGGATTTCCGGCAAAATCTGCGCAATATTCAGTTCCCGCTTCACTCGCGGAGCAAATGCAAGTTGCTCATCCGCGGTCCGCGGATACTGCAAGTAATAAAGTGTTCCGCCATTCGCGAAAGCCGCCGCCAGAGAAACCAACTGGAACGGTGTCATCTGTATGCCTTCGCCAAAACTGGACATCCGCGCCACTCCGCCATGCGCTGGCGGCTGCATCGGAAACGCGCCCGGATGTTCTTCTGGAATTTCGTAACCGGAAAGTTCGCCAAGGCCCAGCAGTCGCGCATACTTTGAAACCGTATCGAAACCCATGCGCAATCCAAGCTGCTCAAAAAATTCATTATTCGAATGCGCCATCGCTTCCGTCAGGTTCATGTACTTGCGGCGTCCAACCTTCAACATGGTGTCGCGGTTGATGACGTTTTCTTCCAGCGCCGCCAGGGCAATCGTCGGCTTGATCGTCGAGCAAGGAATGTAGCCTTCGCCAAACGCAATTTTCTGGTTCACTACTGTCAAAACTCGCCCGGTGTTCGGATCCACGGCCACGACTGCGCCGTTATAACGCCCCAATCCCTCGACCGCAGCCTGGCGAACAACTGGATCATCAAAAGCCGTAATGTCCCCATTGGAAGAATTCGCAAAGGTAGGTACTCCGCCCCCGTGATACCGAGCCGAGGCTCTGCGTGTGCGTGTTGACTTAAGAGCTCCCGGGGCGGCAGGTAGCGGCATAGCGCATAGCACTGCGAGCACAGTTGCAACCGTCGCTTTTGCAAGTTCCATCACTTCTACCACCTCAGATTGCGATCTTCCGTTACAAACTATGCGGGACGTTGATTCTCATCGAAGCCGTCGCGCCGGTCAACTACCATTCTGATAGCCCTTTCAGCCTACGCGCCTTATCTTTCCGTCAGATGCGCCTTGTTGCTGAAATGCCACCCTACAGAAACCGCGCCGAACTCGGCTCCCGCTTAACTTGAGACATAATATGGGCATGCCATCTGCTCCGCAATAGCCTATGAGGCTTAGTACGAACGTATGTGCTTTGCTTTGTATCAACTGGCCTTCAGCTGGCCCCAGGGTCAGGCACCTGTCTTTCGTCCCGAAATAATCACTGTGCGGGCGTGAAAAAACATCTGCCCTGCGGCATTGCGAAATGGCCGCGTTCCGCTGAGATCATGTTGTAAATCACCTTCCAGCAGTTGGCGTATTTCCGCAGCTCGCTCTTCAGACACTTTCGTTGTCGCCATCCACCGTTCAACTTCCGGGCAAAGATCATCCGCGGTACTTATCATTTCTGTTTCTAATCCCGCGTCGCGAAAAATATGCAGCAACTCGCTTAACGGCAACGCCCGCACATGCGAAGGATCGCGCAATATTTCCCAGCAATCCTGATAAGCAGCCCGCGTGGAATGTTCGCTGCCATAAATATCTTCCACTAACACAGTACCGCCAGCGCGGCACACGCGAGCCATCCCGCTAACCGCTTTGGCGGGATGCTGCACGTGATGTAAAGCCAGGCGGCACACCACAACGTCAAACTCGCCTTCATCGAAGGGCAGATTTTGCGCATCGCCCGTGCGAAAAGAAACATTTTTCAGGCCGCGTTCCGCGGTCCGAGCACCAGCAATGTCCAGCATTGCTTCCGTCAGATCCATTCCCAAAACTTCGCGCGAATTTTTTGCAAAGGCCTCCGCGATATACCCCGGGCCGGTGGCAATGTCCAGCACGCGTTCCGTGCCTCTCAGCCGAGCAGCGGAAACCAGCCGCGCGATGCGTTGTTCATCCGTCACCCACGGATTGGCAGCGAAAGCCGTCGCCTGCGTAGTGAAAGACTCGCGAACGATTTCATCATGAGTGGACGACATACCTCAAGTTTATCAGCAGCGACTCGCCAAAGCTCCAACGTGATTTGCAAGCGGGGAGTTAGGGATTCGAATCCCCCACCACCCTAATTTCCGTGGTATGAACTCCACCGTGGCGACTTGCGTTACGTAGCACGAGAGAATTCGCGCCAGATGGACGCTCAGAGGAACGAGCACTATCACTTAGCAGCCAGCTTCATGCGCTGTAACAGCCTCGTGAAGCGCTGCTCAGTGCGGAGCGGATCGTATAAAGGATCACTACCAATCATAAGCGAGTACACATTCCGCTCTTCGCAGGCCAGTTTGAGATATTGGAGTGCCTGCACTCGGTCACCGGCGCGCAAATAGGCGCGTGCGAA
>JAUTXJ010000012.1 GCA_030838075.1 Acidobacteriaceae bacterium | reverse complement strand
AACTGGAAAAGTTAGCGCAGGAACATCGGCCCAAGATGATTGTGGCGGGCGCCAGCGCGTACGCGCGCATCATCGATTTCGAGCGCATCGGCAAAATTGCCCAGGCTGCCGGGGCGTTATTTTTTGTTGACATGGCGCACATCGCGGGTCTGGTGGCAGCGGGAATCCATCCGAGCCCGGTGCCGCACGCGGATTTTGTTTCCACCACGACGCACAAAACGTTGCGAGGACCGCGGGGGGGATTGGTTTTGTGCAAGACGGCATTCGCGAAGGAATTGGATAAATTGACGTTCCCCGGGACGCAGGGTGGACCTCTGGTGCACACCATCGCGGCCAAAGCGGTGTGCTTGAAGGAAGCGATAGAGCCCTCGTTTAAGGAATACCAGAAGCAGGTGGCGCTGAACGCCAAGGCTATGGCGGCGGCGATCGCCAAGCGCGGTTTTCGGATTGTTACCGGAGGCACGGACAATCATTTATTTCTGGTGGAAGTGCATTCGCGGGGGATTACCGGAACGGACGCGGAAAAAGCGTTGGATCGCGCCGGAATTACCGTCAATAAAAACTCCATTCCGTTTGATCCCTTACCACCGATGAAAGGTGGAGGAATACGCCTGGGCAGCCCGTCGGTAACCACGCGAGGCTTGCGAGAACCGGAGATGCAAGAGGTGGGAGATTGGGTCGCTGATGTCCTCGAGCGCATCGGTGACAGCACCGTGGAACAACGTGTGCGTAAACAAGTGGCGGAGCTCGCGGGACGTTTTCCAATTTATGCGGCGCGCATGAATGTTCGCGCCGCCAGCCGGGTGCAAGTAAGCGCTTGATACCTGGAAAAGAGCCTGCGGCAGCCGCGTAAAGCGTAGTCGCAGAAAATTCAACGACCAAACCCTTAGTCAATGAGTCCGGCTGTCCCAAGACTGGCCGTTGGGCCAGTAGCTTCCAAATCCTTGGGCGAGTAATCTCTCCACTCGCATGGGAATCCTTACCGTAACGCTGCTCGGTCTTTTCTTTCTCACCCGGCTGTTTAGTCACGTTAAGACCGCTCAACTTTTGCGTGTCGCAATAAGTGGAAAGCCTGTTGTGGGGGTGGGTTTAGGGCGGTATACCCGCAGAAAATTCCCAGAATTTCGCAATGAAACTCGCTAAACGAGGGGACTCTATGACGGAAACGGAAGCCTTTCGGGAATTCAAGACCGGTCTGAATCTGTTGCGCGACAATCATGCGGAAAAAGCTCTTCCGTATATGCGCCGCGCGGTGGACCTGGACCGGAACAATCCATATTACATGTCCTATCTTGGAGTAGTCCTGGCGCGCTCTGAAAGAAAATGGGGAGAAGCGGAAAGGTTGTGCGATTCCGCGGTGAAAATGAAGCGCAACCAAGCGCAACTGTATTTGAATCTCGCGGACGTGTATAAAACCGCTGGCCGCCGCGATGAAGCGGTGGAAGCTTTACAGGCTGGATTGAAATTCGCGCGTCGCGATATACGGTTGAATATCGCGATGAACAAACTGATGCCGCGCCGGAGTCCAGTGTTGAGCTTTCTAGGCCGTACGCACCCCATCAACCGGCAACTGGGAAAAGTTCGACACCGCACGCTGAGCATCTTGGGCAAAGGAAAGATCAGCGTGGGGAGACCGGTCACGGCTTAAATACGCGGGCCGCAAAATTTCGTCGAGGGAACATAAGCACAGGGCAATTCCGATGAGGGATGCCCTGTTTCTTTTTTCGAAATGAATTTAGTTTTGTTGGCCGGGCGCGTCGAAAGAGTAGCCGGGATGCTCGGTTATCTCCATCAGCGTTTTGAACCCGATCCCGATCGTGCCGTTCTGCAGGGTGTCCTTACGAACGACTTCGGCAAGATATTCGCGGCCGAGCACCGACGGATCGTTGGAAAACGGCATGGTGACAAAAAGGCGCTGACCAACCTGGTAACCCAGCTCGGCGGTATGAAAATAAATCCCACTGCGGGAGACGCTGACTGTTCCGCGCAGATCATCAAAGTATGCCTGTTCAGGATTGGATGGCCGGATGCGCATCACCTGGGTGATTTTGCAACGGCGACTGTTGCGGCGCTCGGAGAGTGGGGAGCGCGTGGATGCGCTTCCGGCGGTTAGTGTCTGCTTCAGGAGTTCTTGCCTAATTGCCATGGTAAATCACCCTCCGTTGAAAGCTAAATCCATAGGAAGTGTGCTGCAGCGGAACAAGTAAAACCATAGAGAAGCGGTACCCCTCTGCAGTAGCCCGAGACAAAAGCACGGTGGTACGACGGTACTAAGAACGGGAATCAGGCTGTTGGTGTAGGGAGCATAGAAAAAGCCGGTTCCCAAAATTGGACTTGGGTACCGGAGTGGGACTTTCCTCTGCGCCGATATTCGGAATTTGAAAATGTTAACCCTAATCATTGCCAGACATGAACTGGCGCAAACCACTTTTTTCGATCTTTATTGGCGCGGTTGTGGAATTGCATGGTCTCTTATGCGCCCAGCCCAGTGGAGTTCGCAATCGGTGCGATGACCCCGCGGGAGAGTTCTATGAACTCGGAGGCCTTGCCAATGATGAATACCAGTGCGCGCCAAGCTTTACCTGCACGGGAGGCGGCGCCAGCGGCGCTAAAAGATAGTCGAGGAAGCGTGAACTCCGTTGTGGAAGAAGCGTCAAGGTCCTGCGACATGTCGCAAAACTTGAGAAAGATTCGCGTGCGAGTGGACTCGGGAAATCGCGCGTGGCATGACGGTTTAATAAAAATGCTCGGGAACCGTGCCGGCTTGGAAATGCTTAGCGGTGGCGTGAATGAAATATTTCGCGTTGAAAAAGTTCTGGAAGACTTACCGGACGTGCTGTTGCTGACCTCCTGCGGAAATCTCGACAGCGATATATCGAACATTCGCAAAGTGAGGGTGGCTGCGCCGGGCGTACGTATTGTGATGTTTGGCGGAGCTGGTGCGGAGCGGGAATTTCTTCAGTACGTGCGCGCTGGAATTCGGGGTTATGTGCCGCTGGGAGCCACCGTTACCGATGTATGGGAAACATTGGAGGCGGTGCATGCCGCGAAAGCGTGCTGTCCGAGCGCGCTGTGTGTCCTGTTGTTCAATTATTTCGAGCGCGAAGCAACAAGTTTGCCTTCGGGGATGGTGCGGCAGAAGTTGGGTTTGACGCGCCGTGAGCAGCAACTGGTTCCGCTGATCGCACAAGGGCTAACCAACAAGGAAATTGCGAATCGCTTTTGCTTGTCAGAGCAAACGGTTAAGAATCATCTATACCGCATGAAGCATAAGGTCGGCGCGGACAACCGCTTGGGCATCGTACAAACCTGCCATACGCAGGGATTTCTGCTGTAGCTTGCGCTGGCAGGGAGCTAGATTTCTTTCGCCAAAATCACGTGAATTCCCGGAGACGCGGCTTTTCCGGCGGCCAACATCCGCGTTGCCAGAGTTTCGGCATGAGTGATGAGACTCTTCTGGATTCGAGTTGGAAGCAAGCGTGAAAGCGGAGCTATCGTCATGCTGGCGAGCCTTTCCCCGAAACGGAATTCGGCTCGCGGGCCAACCAAGAGCGCAGGTCTAAAAATAATTAAGGAGCGGAGTCCGAGAGCCTTCACATCGTCTTCTGTGCGGCCTTTGACGCGATTATAAAAGAACATCGAGTTGGCGTTCGCGCCCATGGCGGAAACCAGCGTGAATGATTTTGCGTCGTAGGCCTTCGCGATTTTCGCAAAATCGACCACGGCGGCGTGATCGACTTTTTCGAAGTTCTGTTTGCTGCCGGCGGCCTTTATGGTGGTGCCAAGACAGCAGAAATAGAGATCGCCGAGAATCTTGGATTGAATGGCTGGTAATTCGGCCAAGTCGGAGATCAGGACCTCCGTTAGTTTCGGATTCGAGATATTCAGAGACCTTCGCGAAACGGAGATCACTTTGGTTATCGCCGAATCGGCGAGAAGGTCTCGAAGCAGAAAAGAACCAGTAAGGCCGGTGCTGCCGATCACTGTTGCGATCATGAAGTGAGTTTTTAATCCCTGGCAGCGCCTTCCGAGCAGTCCCTTGAACTGGGCGGCGCGCTGCTTAAAAAAGTACCGGGAGCGTGGAGCTAGCTCAAACGCTCCATGAGGCTCTTCCAGCGTTTCCAGGCGTCATCGCGGGCTTTGCGGTCGGCGTCTTTAGCGTCGGGGGCTTCTCCGGCACGCATAAATCCGTGGCTGGCACCGTCGTAGGTGACCGGCTCAAAAGTTTTGCCAGCGGCTTTCATGTTGGCGATGGCGTCGGGAAGGGTGGCTCCGATGCGCTGATCATTACCGGCGTAGAAACCGTACACCGGACATTTGATTCGGGCCATGGCATCTTTGTCCGGCGGCGGACCGTAAAATACAAATGCAGCCGCGAGGTCCGGGCGATTGGTTGCGAAGCGGAAGGTCTGGCCGCCTCCCCAACAGAAACCGGCGACGAAAAGTTTGCGGTTTGAGGCGGGCAATTTCAGCGCGTAGTCGGCAACGGCGCTGAGATCGGCCGTGATTTGATCGGGATTCAAATGGTTTATAGCTTCGATGGCTTTATCATCCTGAAAATCGGAGGTGCGTCCACCGTTGGGGGCCATGCCGGAGAGCAGGTCGGGCGCGACCGCGATGTAACCAGCCTCGGCAACTTCGTCGGCCAACTCCTGGGCCCAGTCGGTGAGGCCAAAAATTTCGTGGATGATCAGGACCACGGGCCGCTTGTGTTTTGATTCGGGATAGACGATG
>JAUTXJ010000007.1 GCA_030838075.1 Acidobacteriaceae bacterium | reverse complement strand
GGCACCTTGTTCATGTTATGGCGCAGCTGTGATAACTCGAAATACATCCGCTGCCGGGCACGGCTTTGATTACCCAGCGGCCGATGCTCGGCGATGGTATGCCACGGGTTGTAAGAGAGCTTCCTGGAAAATTCCATTTGTGCCGGCGAATCGAATTTCTGCTTTGGCAGCCGAAGTGTTGCTACTGATACCCGTGGCGAAAGTTTCTCCGGCCAGAGCACGCCGTTGTTTTCAATCGGCATCAGGAAAGGATCGGTTTGCAATTGCAACCGAAAGTCGAGTTCCACGTCTCCTTCATTCAGCGCCTTGACCATCGCATTGCGCAGATAATCATCTGGCGGACGCAAGGGCAGCCGCGGGATCGGCGTTTTCCTGTTCGTTTTTGGCCAGATCGAATATTGTATCGCCTGCCCTTCGCCTAACAAATATGGCACACAACTAAAGTAGGGAGCCTCAAACGGGCTGCTCTGGGTTTTCACCCACAACCCCTGCATGATCATATCCGCGATGTGGGGTTGCTCGAAATTAACGAAATGAAAAATCTGCGCATTTTTGACGCTCCATTTTTGGAGGTGCGCATTCGACCTTATGTCTTGTGTTACAAATGTGGGCGTGGAGACACCGAACATGTCTACGGTGAATTTCTCCTCATCCATCAATTTTGGCCCGGGCACGCCCATGAGCTTGATGCTGATGCTCATGAATCCGACATCGTCGATGTCCGGCGTGATGTAAGGACCGGGCCCGGAAAAACGGACCCAGCAACGGAACGTTTGCGGCTTGGCATAGATGCCGTAGCGAAATTGCGGCGGAAGGTTGTCATGAACGATAAACTCCCCGCGTAGAATGCCTTGAGTTTTGGTGTTCCCGCCGCGCTCAAATCCACCGGGTTTCCAGAGTCCTCGCATCTGCGTGATAAAGCTCTCGATAACCGAGCTGAGATATTCCTCCTCGTTAGGCAACAGCTTTTCCTCGGCAATTTTCAACCCGTCGTCCTTGCGCTTTTTGTTCATCAATGCGGTAACGATGCGCGCTACTGGATCGCGCAGCGTGGCGTCGAATATCGGCCGTAGCCAGGGGTCGATTCGACGTTCCATCTGCAGGAGGAACATCGTCGTGTTACTAACCCAGTTCAGAAACCGCGAACCGGTGTTGGCTCGCGGTATTGGGCGACTGACGTTCGAATTCACGGCACCTCCGATGGCCCCACGATCTGATTACGTGGCGGCCGGAAACTCCAAGGCGAAATCAATTAACCGCTTTTTTCCCAGATAAACTTTGCCGAGGTAAGTGCGTGGCGCCACTTCGCGAATCTCGTCACGGACCCAGTGCGCTACCAGCGAAGTCTCGGAATAATCAAGGACGATGCACTCCTTGCTATCCAGCCAGCTCGGACCTTTATACACTTTGGCAATGATCGCGTTGAGCCCAAAAGGCAAAATCCTGTTTCGCAAAATTCCCTTTGCTGGATCGAAATTTTTTCCCTGCCACGCGAAGTGATTTATGAAGTTGGCCATGTCATGTGTATAGGTGGTTCCCGGTGCGATGATCGCGGTGCCTTTGGCCTCGCCGCTTGGGATTTCGCCGGTTGCACTTTGAGTGAACAAGTCGTCGAGTTGCACCTGCGACATTTTCAACATTTCTGGAACTGTAACTGCCATGTTTTCTCCTTTCGTTTGTTGACTGCGCGTTTAGAACGTTTTCAGATATTCGATCAGCGCGCGCTTGTCTGAATCCGGCAGGTCGGTGCCGAAATAATGTCCTTTGTCTTCGACGAAGTCGGGACATTTATTCGCTGCGAGCAGATCCGGAATGAGTTGGTTGAATTCGGCAGCGGCTTCGTCGCGCGAAAGCTTGGCGGCTTTGAGCTTGACCAATTTTTCCGCGATCTTAACAAACACGTCGATGTGTTGAAAATCCGGATCCAGATTGCCAACCAGGTTCACAGGCGTGCCTTTTGGAATCATCCCGGTTTTGATGTACCCATCACGATCCGCCAGCGCTCGAAGCGGGTTCAGCAAGGTTGGCACAAATTCCTTGCGCAAGTGCAGCGAGCAATCGTTTTGCGTTCGCCAGATGGAATCCTTATTCAGCCGTTTTTCCGGCCAGAGCAATTTTTCGGCCGCATCATTAAACGCGTCCATCCTGCCAGCCACAGAGGGGTCGCCGGTAAATTTTCCGAGCATGTTGTTGTGCAAAAATGGCGCCGAACTCCAGACGCTGACCAGGGACGGCGTACGATAATATCCCGGGGCGACGTCCTTTTCTTTTGGCTTAAATTTGATCGGGTGCGTCTCATCAAACGGGTTGAAAAATTCCAGCTCGTCCACCGGCGAGAGCTCTTTGTATGTGAGCGAGGAGAAATTGTCCCAGACGTGGCCGGCCTCCGCGTTTGTCGCGAACGCGCGCGCCGAGTTGGTCTCGATCTTGGTCAATGGGTATCGCTTTTCGTTTGATAGAAAATTCTCCTTCAGAAAATCGGGGTCCACCACCGCTGCGCGGAACCAGGCTTTCCCTTCGCCCGAGCGCGGATCGACGTTCGGCGGCGGTTGTTTGCTCGAGTGACATGCCGCGCAGCTTTCGGCAAAAACTTCTTTTCCGCGCGTCATGACTGCTACGTCTGTTGTGATGTACGCCTGTCCTCCCGGCGCGTCAGCGAGATGAAATGGTTGAAGACGGCGGAAAAAGGCGGCGATATTTGCCAGACGCTCTTCGGTCGCGCGCCAAAAAACGGAATGTTCGCGCGCGTATGGGATCTCGAATGGTTCTTGCTTCGTGAGGCCGATCAACCGTTGGTGGCGCGTCAACCAATATTCAGAAAACATCCCAATGTTCACGTAAACGCGAATCGTTGCGCCGGGAACACCGACGGAATCGGCACCGTCCTTTAGAATGTGCGCCACCGGCATCTCTTCTTTTTCTCCAGGTAGCGCCAGCGTTCCGCCGGCCATCTTCTCAGGCACTGCGATGCGCTCCCGCTCAGCAAGCAGAAAGATCGGGTTGATTGCATTTGGGTTGTTAATGTGATCGGTCGCGATCCGCGACGTATCCGAAGTGCCGCGCGGTTGCGTGGCAAGCATCTCGTAAAAAAATCCGCCCTTTTCGACGTTACAGGCGAACACTTTTCCCTCGTTGATGTACTGATTGCCGATCGCTGAGGCCAGATTTTCCCAGCGCGGGTTTTCCGGATCAAGCGGCGGATTACTCGGGTTCGGCGCGATGTGGCAGGAGCCACACGCTATGCCGACGCGATACGGACGAATGAGTTTGTCGTCGTTGTAGTAGGCGGCATCCTTCATGAAACGATCGCCATTCCATTTCTTGCGCGCTGCCTCGTTGAAATCCGGATTCGGAAAAAGCCGAAAACCGAGCACACCCGAAGGCTTTCCGTAGACTGTTCGATCGATGCCTGCCGGTTCTGGCTCCGCCTCTTCGTCGAGCCACAAGCCAAATTCGTCCGGCTTGCTCGCCGCGTGGAATCCCGGCTCGTTCACCAGGCCGAGCACTTTGAAACGTTCGCCGCGTGGAAATTTGCGGTTATCGAGCATCTTCAGCAGATCCATCAGACCAAAACTGTCCTGCGCGGCGTGATTCCAAAACTGCTCGTTGCCTCCACTCCAGAGGTTCCAGGTATTGCGGCCCATGATTTCCTCCGGCGAAAGGTTAATACCGCCATCCATCGGCTTGAAAATGTCAGCAGTGACTTGCGGAAAATCGGCCGTGCTTTTTCCTGCCGCTTTAGCTTCGTCGATGGGCTCGTTTTTTTTGCAGCTGGTAAACACAAGGAGAGCGCAAATACCGAGGCAGGGTCCGACTCGACTGAGGCGGAAA